>NZ_JBEZGN010000032.1:0-126527 GCF_040650055.1 Spirillospora sp. NPDC048819
GAGGTGGCCGTCTCACGTCACGGGGACTCGCCCATCACGACACGAACAGGTCATAGGTCACACAGACCCCATACACCACTCTCATGGACGTGAACCTGGCAGTCGATCTCGCGCGGGTCCCAACGCAGCATGTACTCGGCGGCATGTTGGGCGCACGCCTGGTCAATATTGGCAGCACTAATCGCTCGCGGACACGCACGATCATCCGCACAGGCTTGTCGGAGCAGGGCGCGGCTGTCGGTCAGCCAGCCGCCGGAGACCGGCCGCTGATACACCACAGGCAACTCCCGGATAACCACCGCCGCCCATGCTGGCAGACGACGTCCGCCCGGCACGGGCCTGAGCGGCTCCCCGGGCCTACCGCCGCCGGGTCGGGTCCAGACATTACGTCAACCTGAACGCCCCCGGCCGCTTGCTCCGCAAGCACCCCCGGCAAACGACCTTGGGCTGCCAGCACCCCCACCACCAGCCCCTCACACCAAACCCCGCCACACCAGTCCCCTCACCTGTGAGTCCAGGTTGGCAAAGCTTCAATGCGGCGCGGGATGGCCGGGCCGACGTCGCGCAGTTCTGGCGGAAGCACCGCTTGCGGCGCGTTCTGCCAGGCGACGGGACGCAGAAAACGCCGGATCGACGTCGTGCCGACCGAGGTGTGTAGCGGATTGGTCGTGGCGGGATGCGGCCCTCCGTGCTGCATCGCGTGGGTGATCGCCACACCGGTCGGGTAGCCGTTCCACACCAACCGACCGGCCTTAGCTATCAAGACGCCTGCCAGCCGGGCCGGCAAATCGGTCTCGTCGTCGCCGGTGTGCACGGTGGCGGTGAGATTACCCTTCAGCCGCCCGAGGGCGTCCATGAGTTCCGCTTCGTCGCTGTACTCGAGGAGGACGGCGGCGGGTCCGAAGCATTCCTCAAGCACGCGCTCTGTGAAGTCGCGGGCGCGGGTGGCGTACAGGACGGCCGACGCGACGTTCGCGTCGGCCGAGGCGGCGGCGGTGGCGACGACCTCGACCCCACTCTCATTGCTCAATCGCTCACAGTCGGCCACGAAGGCGTCGTGGATTCCGGCGTTCAGCATCCGACTCGGCCCAAGCTGTCTTACGCGGTCTGCCATCTCGGTAATCAGCTGGGTGCCCGCTTTGCCTGCGGGGATGAAGGCGAGGCCCGGTTTCGTGCAGAACTGCCCGCTGCCGAGCGTGAAGGAGTCGACGTACCCCGCGGCGATCTCACTGCCCCGTTCGGCGGCTGCCGCAGGCGTGATCACCAACGGATTGACGCTGCCCAGCTCGCCGTAGAACGGGATCGGGTCTGGCCGTGAGCAGGCCACGTCGAACAGGGCGCGCCCGCCGCGGTAGGACCCGGTGAAGCCGACCGCGCGGATCGCGCCATGCCGGACCAAGTCGATTCCGGCCTGACGGCCGTAAAGCAGGCCGAGGGTGCCCTCCGGCGCGCCGGCCTCGGCCGCGGCGGCCGTCATGGTGTCGAAGCACAGTCGCGAGGTCGCCGGGTGCGACGGATGCGCCTTCAGCACGACGGGGCAGCCCGCGGCGAGCGCCGCCGCTGTGTCGCCGCCCGGGACGGAGAAGGCCAACGGGAAGTTGCTTGCGCCGAAGACGGCGACCGGCCCCACTGGGACGAGCATGCGCCGCACGTCGGGCCGAGGTCCCATCGGTGTCGGGGCGGCATGATCGATGGTCGCCTCGAGATACGAGCCTTCCTCCAGAGCCCCGGCGAACGCCCGGAGTTGGAAGCAGGTGCGGGTGAGTTCGCTGTCCAGCCGCTGCTCGCCCAGTGCGGTTTCGTCGTCGGCGACTGCGACGATCGCCGCTCGCTCGTCCTCCAAACCGTCAGCCATTGCGCGCAGCAGCCGCGCCCTGCCGTCACGGCCCATCGCCTCCAGGGTCGGGAATGCGAAGGCTGCCCGCGCGCAGGTGGCGTCGACGTCGCGGTGCGTGCTTTCCTCACCGACCACCATGCGGATCTTTCCGGTGCGCGCGTCCACGCTCGTTACCGTGGTCATCTGGGGCTCGCCCTCCTGTGCGGTGCGGCTTTGCGGTCTTGTGCGAACTCACTTCCGATCGCCGGCCTGGTTCAGCTCGCTGGACAGGCTTGCGGTCGGGTCTCCTGACAGCCACTGCTTCACCTCGGCGGTGTCCGCGCCGAGAGGCGGCGGCGGGCGGTGGTACTCGACCGGGCTGTTGTTCAGGCGCAGTGGACTGGCCAGTGTGGCGACCGCGGCGTCATCGAAGTGGGCGACCGGGGCCAGCCCAAGATCGGCTGCGAGACCGAAGGCGGTGGCGAGATCGTTGACAGGGCCGCAGGCGAGACCGGCGGCCTGCAGCCGCTGGGTCCAAGTGGATGCAGAGTCGGTTTTAAGGGTGGTTTGGAGTTCGGTCACCAGGTCGGCGCGGTGTTGCACCCTTGCAGAGTTCGTTGCGAATCGTTCGTCTTGGGCCAGTTCATGGCGGTCGAGGGCCGCGCAGAGCGTGGCGAACTGGCGATCATTGCCCACTGCGACGGCGATCGGCCGATCCCTTGTGGTCAGGGTCTCGTACGGTGCGATGCTCGGGTGCTGGTTTCCCATGGCGGTCGGGACGCCGGCGCCGTTCACGTAGGCGGTCCCTTGGTTGACCAGTGAGGCGAGCAGGCTCGACAGCAGGTTGACCTCTACGTGTTGCCCCAGCCCGGTCCGTTCGCGTTCGCGTAGTGCCGCCAGGACGGCGATCGTGGCGTGCAGGCCGGTGAGCACGTCGACGAGTGCCACCCCGACCTTGGTCGGCTGCTCAGGATGGCCGGTGATGCTCATCAGGCCGCCGACGGCCTGCACAACGAAGTCGTAGCCGGGAATGTCCGAGTCGCCGCCGAATCCGGAGATGGAGCCGTAGACGAGGCCGGGGTTGTCCTTCCGCAGGGCCTGGGTGTCGAGACCGAATCCGGCGAGCCTTCCCGGGCGAAAGTTCTCCAGCAGCACGTCGGCCCGGCATGCAAGCGTTCGGGCCAGTGCCGCGTCGGAGCCGAGACTGAGATCGAGCACGACGCTGCGCTTGTTGCGGTTGACGCTGGCGAAGTAGGTGCTCATCGACCCGACGTAGGGAGGACCCCAGGTGCGGGTGTCGTCACCACCCCCGGGCCGTTCCACCTTGATGACCGTCGCGCCGAGGTCAGCGAGGAACATCGACGCCAACGGGCCGGCCAGCACGCGGGTGAAGTCGGCGACGAGAACGCCGCGCAGTGGGCCACCGTCCAAGCTCATCTTGCCTCCCGAAGGGAACGTTCGTCGGATCCGTGCTCACCTTTGAGGGCCCAGCGAGAATCCACACCCTGACCGTGGGTCGGGTGCTCGCCGGGATCCCCCGCCTGCTACCTGCCAGGCGCGTTCGTATGCTGCTTCACCAGCGTCTTCAGGCCCTCGATCGCGCTCATGCGGTGGCTGTTGAGCAGACGCAAGACCTCGTCGACGGTGCCGGCCTCGACCGCGTCGATGATCGCGTTGTGTTCGTCATAGGCGGCCTTGCGGTTCTCGGACTCGGCGAAGTAGACGGACCTGTAGGGGTCGGTGGTGTTCCACAGATCGTCGAGCATCTTGGTGAGGGTCGGCATGTTCGACGGCTGGATCAGCTGGAAATGGAATGACCGGTTGGCCACCGTCAGCACCGTCGAGTCTTCGGCCGCGCGCATTGATTCGTTGAGCTCGCGCATCCGGTCGACGAGATCAGGCGGGGCCAGAGCGAGGGTCTCAACGGCCGCCTCGGTCTCGAGTAGCTCCCGGATGCGATATATCTCGTCGATCTTGTCAAAGTCGATCTCGGCGACGAAGTAGCCGCGGTGGGGTTCGTACCGGATCCGTCCCTCGCCCTCGAGGATCCGCATCGCCTCGCGGATGGGCACCCGGCTCACGCCGAGATGCTCGGCGATCTCGACCTGACTCAGGTGCGTTGACGGGGGAAGTACACCCTGGACTATCAGCCGCCGCAGCTCCGCGACGACCGCCTGAAGCGCGGTCGGCGGCCGGTGGTAGGTGCTGTTACCAGGCGAAATGTTGTCCATCGATGATCTCCGGTCGGATGACTTCAAACCTTGTGCTCCAATTTTGACTCATGTATACAGTACATCGTCTCCACCTGGAAGGGAGGGGCGATGCCGTACTTGATCGCCGAAACATGTGTCGATGCTCAGGACCTGTCCCGCATCGAGGAGTCCCCGATCGACTGCATCTGCGACGGAGCGCAGTGCAACATCAACCAGAACGAGTGCATCGAGTGGGGTACGCGCGAGTTCGGGCCCCCGGTGACGGCGACCTGCAGTGCGCCGAGCCTGCCGAGCCGGTGGCACCCATATCTGGACTACGGCCGAAAAATCTTCTTCGCTGCGGGGGGCGACCCGGCATCCGGTCGGCACGGGAAGTCCGGGCGTCGGCCCGTGAACGCGTCAACCGTCGCAGCGAGCGCGACATGACAGCCCCCGGCTTGGGTACTCGCTTCGGCGCCGAGGGCACGGCGGTGGTGACCGGCGCCGCGAGCGGCATCGGGCTGGCGACCGCGATGCGGTTGGCCGACGGCGGCTACGACGTGCTCGCCCTTGACCGGAACTCGCCGCAGCCGTCGTGGGAAGGCGACCACTCGATCGATTTTCGCTGCGTCGACGTTCGTGATGTTCCGGCTTTGCAGGCGACGGTACGCGACGGGCTGGCAGACCGCCCGCCGCTGCGAGCCGTGTGCTCAGCAGCCGGCGTCCGGCGGCCCATGCCCCTGTCACGCCTCACGGTCGACTCGTGGGACGAGATCTTCGATGTGAACGTTCGCGGGGTCCTCTTCCTGTTGCAGGAGTGTCTTCCACACCTTGCCGATGGCGCGTCGGTCGTCCTGGTCGGTTCGCCGTCCTCGGTGGCCGACACCACCGACCTTGCCTACGCCGCCTCGAAGGCGGCCGTGGGCACGCTCGCCCGGACCCTGGCGCTGGCCCTGACACCGCACGGCGTTCGCGTGAACGTCGTCTCGCCGGCCTTCACCTCTACCGGGATGACACGGGAAGCCGATGACTCTCGCCGTGCCGACGCCGCACGGCGGAACGTGGCGGGCCGGGTGAACGAGCCGCGTGACATCGCGAACGCGATCGCCTGGCTGTGCGGCCCCGAGGCCGCCACCGTCTCGGGGACCGTCGTCGACGTTGGCGGCGTGGCAGGCATGCCGGCGCGTGCGGGCATCCCGATCGGTGACCTGATCTGCGAAGGCGGTTCCCTGAAATGAAAACGACATCCGGCCCGGCGACGTTCACCCCGTGGGAGGACATCGATCGCGTGGACCCGTCTGTCTACACCGACGAGGCGGCCTGGGAGGACGAGCAGAGAGTCTTCGCCACCGGTTGGAACTTCCTGGCGCACGAGTCCGAGATTCCCAACCCGGGTGACTTCGTTGTGCGCTACATCCTCCGGGACTCCATCATCGTGTGCCGCGGCAAGGACGGTGTCGTGCGCGCATTCTTCAATGTGTGCCGGCATCGCGGAATGCAGGTGTGCCGGGCCGAGATCGGCAACACCAAGCGGTTCACTTGCCCCTACCATGGCTGGCTCTACGACACGACGGGCCGGTTGACGAGCCTCCCGCTCGAGCGGCCGTTCTTCGCCGCGGACGGGCTCGACCGAGAGCGCTACTCCCTGCGCGAACTGCCCGTCATGGAAATCATCGAGGGCTTTGTCTTCGGCAGCCTCGACCCCGGCGTCGCGGCGCTCGAGGCGTTCCTCGGCGACTACCTGTGGTACTTGCGCATCCACACCAGGCGTGACCCGGCGGGCCTGGAGGTGATCGGGGAACCACAGCGATGGCTGGTGCAGGCGAACTGGAAGATCGGTGCCGAGAACTTCATGGGCGACAGCTACCACGCCCAGTACACGCATCGAAGCGTCTTTGAGATCGGTCTGCATCCGAACACCGCGAGCGATTTCAAGGGGACCGGCCGCCGCAACGGCGTCCATGTGAACGCCGGCCCCGGGACGATGGCCTTCGCGCGGCAGAGTGCGGCCGAGCGGGGCTATCCCGACCCGATGACCACAATGTTCGAGCGGTCGTTGCCTGCTGAGCAGGCCCGGCTTCTTCTGCACGACGGACCGTACTGGCCGACGCGCGGGCATCTGTTCCCCAACCTCAGCCTGCTGAACGCCGGCGCGAGGACGAGCGAGGACAACCTCGTGCCGTTCCTCAATCTGCGGCTGTGGCGTCCGCTCTCGGCCGGGGTCACCGAGGTCTGGTCGTGGGTGCTCGTGGAACGCAGCGCGAGCGCGGAGTTCAAGGAGCTCTCGGCCCGCGCGTACACGCTGACGTTCGGTACGACCGGCACCGAGGAGCAGGACGACGTCGAGAACTTCACCTCGATGCAGCGCGGCCTGTACGGGCGTGCGAGCACGGCCATCGACCAGGTTCTGGTGATGGGACGGGGTGTTGACCAGACGCACACGGCCGTCGACTGGTCCGGGCCGGGCCACGCCGTCGGCACGACCTACACCGACTCGGGGAACCGCTACTTCCACTATCTCTATCGCCAGGCCAGGAGGGTCGATGAGCAGCCAGGCTGAGAGGGCCGCGGAGTTCCTCTTCCGCGAGGCGGCCCTGCTGGACCACGGCGACCTGGACGGCTGGGTGGGGCTGCTGACCGACGACATCGAGTACAAGGTCCCCGTCCGCTCCACGCGCTACGGCCGTCCCGAAGACGAGTTCAGCCGCACATCGTTCCATTTCAACGAAGACCTGTTCAGCCTCAGCAAGCGAGCCGAACGACTGAAGAGCGCGTTCGCGTGGGCGGAGGATCCGCCGACCCGTACCCGGCATTTCATCAGCAACGTGTACGTGGTGGACCGCGACGGCGACGAACAGATCCGGGTCCGCTCCAACCTCATGCTCGTCCGTACCCGCTTCGACGACGCCCGTTCCGAGGTCCTGACCGGCGAACGGACGGACATCCTGCGCGGCGGAGAAGAGTCGCTGCGACTGGCCCGCCGCACCGTCCACCTGGACCAGACCACGCTCCCAGCGGGCAGCATCTCCACCTTCCTCTGAGCGCCAGCCCCTGACCGAACGTGAAGGAGTCCCCCAATGTCCCGTATCTCACGGCGCGGTCGTGTTCGTGCCGCCGTGCTGCTCGCCGCAGCCGGTTCGCTGGTACTGACCTCCTGCGGGTCCGCCGGAAGTGATCAACAGAAGAGCGTCAAGTTCGTCGTGCTGGGCGCGTTCACCGGAAAGTCGGCCAGTCAGAACGCTCCAATTCTGCAGGGGGCGAAGGTCGCCGAGCGCGTGCTGAACGAGCAGGGCGGGATCTCCGGCCGCCCGGTCGAACTGGTCACGAAGGATGACCGGGGTGAGATCGCGTCGATGGTCACGGCGGCGCGGGAGGCCATCACCGACGAGGACGTGTACGCCGTGTTCGTGGGCAACGGAACGCCTGGCGCGCTCGCTGTTCAGCCGATCCTTCAGCCCAGCGGTGTCGCGGTCTTCTCGGTGGCGACCGGACCGCAGGTCAGCAACGAGAAGTGGCCCGGCTTCTACCGGATGAACTCCAACGCCGCCAAGGAGGCCACGCGACTGGTGGAGCATTTCAAGTCCAGCGGCAAGAAGTCGCTGGGGCTCCTCTGGGAGAACAACGACTACGGCTCCGGCTTCGCGAACTCGGTGAAGGCCGCCGCCAAGAGCGCGGGCGTTCCGGTGGCCGCGTCCGAGTCGGTCGCACCGGGAAGCACGAACCTGACACCTGAGGTCGGCAAGCTGCGCGCGGCCGGCGTCGACTATCTCACCACCGCGCTGCTGCCCGCCGAGACCGTGACCGCGAGCCGGGCCATCGCCTCCGTCGGGCTCGACGCCATGGTCGTCATGAACGGCGCCGACATGGCCTTCCCTGCCGGGCGTGCCCTCCTCGGCGAGTCCGGGGCCGGGATCATGTTCCGCTACTTCGTGTACCCGTTCGACCCCGTGCTGCAGACGAAGCCGGACACACCCGTGGCGGAGACCGAGATGTCGGCCGAGGCCAAGAAGTTCTGGAGCGTCTGGTACGAGGCCAACGGCAAGCGCGTGGACATCGCCGGTCATTCCGTGACCGGGTTGCCGACCTACGACTGGTGGTCCTACGACGCAATGTTGATGGTCGGCAAGGCGATCGAGGCGGGTGCGGACGACCGCGCTCGTGTGGCCGCCGCGATCGACAAGATCGGTTCGTTCGACCTCGTCGCGAGCTACCGCGACATCGGTGACGGCCATGAGTTCCACCGCCCTGGCGATATGGCGTTCGGTCAACTCCAGGCCGACGGCACGATCAAGTACAACGTCAAGTGACGGGGGCCGGCGAATGAACTCGCTCGTGGCCGGCCTGGGCGTGGGGTGCATGTACGCGCTGCTCGCGCTGGGGTTCGCGGTCATCGCTCATGTCACCGGTATCGCGAACTTCGCCCAGGGGACCATCGCGATGGTCGCCGCCTACGCCCTGTTCTCGCTGGCGGACGCCGGGCTCGCCCTGCCCCTCGCGGTCATCCTGGCGTTGCTGAGCGGCGCCGTATGCGCCGCGCTCGTCCACCTCATCGCCGTCAAGCCATTGCGGGGCGAACACGAGTCTTTCACCTGGTTGCTCAGCATCGTGGGGGTGTCGTTCGCACTCGAAGGCCTGGCTGGGTTCGCCTACGGCTACGACGAACGTGTCGCGGTCCGCCTCCCAGGGGTGAAGGGATCCGTCGACATGGCAGGGGTGTCGGTGGAGCGGCTCTACCTGTTGATGGCCGTGCTGCTCGTGGTCGCCGTCATCCTGGTCGAGTTGCTGTTCGCGCGCTGGCATGCGACCGGGCGGGCGTTGCGCGCGGTCGCCGCGGACCCGACTTCGGCCGAACTGGCCGGTGTCCGCAGCGCCAGGCTGAAGATGGCCGCATGGTGCGCCGGCGGCGCCATCGCCGCCGTCGCGGGCATCGTGAGCGCGCCGATGCTGGTCCTGTCACCGAACATGGGCCACACCGTCGGCTTGCTCGCGGTCATCGCCGCCGTGGTCGGTGGCATGGGGCGGATCGGTCTGGCCCCTGTCATCGGCGGACTCCTGCTAGGCGTGACGCAGATCTCGGCGCAGTCCGCTTTCGGTGGGGAGTGGACGCAGATCGTGAGCGTCGTCGTGCTGTCGGGGGTCCTCATCCTCCGTCCGCAGGGGCTCCTCCCGGAACGGCACGGGAGGGCCGCATGATCGCCATGGATGTTTCTCCGGCGCTGCGAGCCGCAGGCGTCACGGCGACCGGAATCGCACTGCTGGCGGGTGCCCTCGCGATCGGTCCAAAGCACGCAGGCCTGTACGGCCTGTTCGTGATCACCTGGATCGGCCTGATGGGCCTCAACATAGTGTTCGGTCACGGAGGGCAGTTCAACCTCGCGCAGAACACGCTCTACGGCATCGGCGCGTTCGCTTACGGAGTGCTGACCACCCGGGGGATGAATCCGTGGCTGGGCGTGGCCATCGGAACGGCCTTCGGAGCGTTCTCCGGGGCGGCGATGACGTTCGTCGCGGGACGTGTGCGTGGCCTCGGTCTCGCGATCCTCACGCTCGGGATCGCGCTCGCCACCCCCGACCTGTTCAGCGCGACGTCACTGACCGGAGGCTTCAACGGGATAGTCGGCGTGCCGCCGCTCAGCGTCGGCGACAAGGTGCTCGCAGGCAACGGGCTGCTGGTGGTCCTCGCAGCGCTCGCCTTCCTCGTCCTCCTACTCACCCGGTACTGGCTCACCTCAAGCTGGGGCAGTGCGCTGCGGACGGTGGCGGCCGACCCCGAGGCGGCCGCGGGCATGGGACTCAACCCGTCGCGCTACCGGACGCTCGCACTCACACTAGGTGGCGCGATCATCGGATTCGCCGGCGCGCTTTACGGCGCTTACCAGGGGTATCTGGGCTACCTCTCCTTCCCGGTGACCATGGTCATTCTGTGGTACCTCGGTGTCATCCTCGGCGGCGCCGGGACGATCTGGGGGCCGTTGATCGGAGCCGGCGTCATCACGGTCGTGCCGGAGACCCTGCCGGTTTCCGATGACCTCCAGCCCGTCCTGTGGGGCGCCCTTCTGGTCGCCTTCGTGGTGCTGGCACCGCGTGGTGTCGTCGCTGGTCTCCACCGGCTGATGCCGCGGCCGAGCCGCTCTCTTCCCCTCGCCGAAACGGCGGTGGCCGCGCCGTCCGGCGACCTGCCGGAACGCGGCCGACCGGGGGGCGGGGTCGTGCTCGACGTCGAGGCGATGACGAAGCGCATCGGCGGGCTCGAGATCCTGCGGGACGTCTCGCTGCAGCTCAGGGCGGGCACGGTCACCGCGCTGCTCGGAGCGAACGGCGCCGGCAAGAGCACGCTGGTCAACTGTCTCTCGGGCTACCTGCCGCCCACGTCCGGAACCGTCCGGCTCGACGGCATCGACATCACCGGGGCGCCGCCGACGAAGGTGTACCGGCATGGGCTCGTCCGCACCTTCCAGCATCCCCGGTTGGTCACGCAGAGCACCGTGTTCGAAAACGTGCTCGCCGGCGTGCACGCGGTCGAGCGCCCGAATGCACTGCTGAGCGCACTCCCCGCAATCGTGACCCGCAAGACGCGTCGGCGGCAGGACCGAGCGGTCTCGGCGATGCTCACCGAACTCGGCATCGGCCACCTCGCCGGCGAGCGGGTGGGCGATCTGTCAGCCGGGAACCGCCAGGTCGTGTCGATCGCCCGGAGCCTGATGGCCAACCCGGCGGTGCTGCTGCTCGATGAACCGGTGGCCGGGCTCAGCCTGGAAGAGATGCGGCGCGCGGCCGAGACGATCAACATCATCGGGTCGCGGGGTGTCGCCGTCCTGGTCATCGAGCACCGCCTGGACTTCGTCCGATCGGTCGCCGAGGACGCCTACTGCCTGGACAGCGGCCTGCTCATCGCCCACGGCACGCTCGACCAGGTGCTCGGCGATCCGGAGGTGCGCAAGGCGTTCCTCGGAACCGCGGAGGCGAAGGTGCCGACATCGGAGCCAGTCGACGAGCCGAGGAGCAGGTGAGATGACCCAGGAGGTGCGCGCCGAGGCGCTGCGCGTGGCGTACGGCCCAGTGCAGGCGGTCCGTGAGGTGACCTTCGCCGCAAGCCGAGGCCGGGTCGTCGCGCTGCTCGGCCAGAACGGCGCAGGCAAGACGAGCCTGTTGAAGGCGCTGTCGGGACTGGTGAGACCGAAGGACGGCCGGGTCATCCTCGACGACAAGGACGTGACGCGGCGAGGCCCGGCGGAGCGGCTCGCCGCCGGCCTGAGCCACGTCCCCGAGGGGCGCCGCCTGTTCGTCACCGAGACGGTGTACGACAACCTGCTCGTTGGGGGGCATCTGCGACGCCGGTCAGGCGGGCTGCACGCGAAGGCCCAGGCGCTGCTCGGTGACGTGCCGGCACTCAAGGGACACCACCGGCGCCAAGCAGGGCTGCTTTCCGGCGGCCAGCAACAACTCGTCGCCATTCTGCGGGGACTGATGAGTGATCCACATTACCTTCTGCTCGACGAGCCGTTCAACGGACTGGCGCCAACGGCCCGCGAGGACGTCGGCCAGCTGATCCGGGACATTGCCGCCGCGGGTGCCGGCGTCGTCGTGGTCGAGCAACTCGCCGCAGCGGTGCTGCCGATCGCCGATGACGTCGTCGTTATGAACAACGGGCGGGTCGTGCTCACCGGAGACGGAGCGGAACTGCGGGACGGCGCCGCTGTCTACGACGCCTATCTCGGAAACCATCGATCGGAAGAGGAAACCTGACATGCCTGAATTCAGCGGAATCACCCAACGGTCGGTGGCGATCAGCGGCCACGAGACGCGCTACCTGCGATCCGGGTCGGGTCGGCCCGTCGTGCTCATCCACGGGTCGGGCGCGGGCGTGTCGGCCGCCGCGAACTGGTGGCCCACGATCAACCCCCTCGCCGAGCACTACGACGTGATCGCGCCCGACCTGTTCGGGTTCGGCGCGAGCGCCAACAGCGAGGACCTGCCGTACGGCATCGGCCTGTGGGCCGACCAGATCGTCGAGCTGATCGCGCGCCTGGAACTGGCCGACCCGGTACTCGTCGGCAACTCGCTCGGCGGATGGGTGGCACTCGACGTCGCCCGGCACCACCGCGACCTGCTGCGCGGCCTGGTGCTGATGGGAACGGGCGGGACCCCCCAGTCCGCCACGCGGGCAATCCGGCAGCACCGCCGGTACGAACCGGGCCTCGATGCCATGCGTCAATTGCTGACTGACTTCGTCCACGACCGCGAGCACGTGACGGACGCACTCGTCATGGAGCGCTACGAAGCGAGCCGTGCACCCGGCGCCGAAGCGGCGTACGCGAAAACGACCGCCGCACGAGCACGCGACCGCGAGGAACGCCCGGTCGACCCCGACGCCCTGCGCGACCTCGACATCCCCGCCCTGCTCATCCACGGGAAGGAAGACCGAATCATCCCGTGCACGTCGAGCGAGTCCCTGGCGAAGGTCATGCAGGCGGCGGACCTTCACCTGTTCGCCCGTTGCGGTCACTGGACGCAGATCGAATACCCGCGCAAGTTCAACGCCCTCGTCCTGCAGTTCCTGGACGAGTTGGACCGCGCAGCATGACCGAGTCCGATGCCCTGGTCGTCTGCGCCCGACCGGCCGGTTTGTACGGCGCGCGCCACGCGGGGGTCCACAGGATCATCGTGGACCCGTTGCCGGCGCCAGCCGGGCAGATCGCCACTCTGTACCCGGACAATCCAATCGGTGACGTGGCTTCATCCGGCTGGCGCCGGCTGACGACCACTCAACGGACTTCACCGCCACAGGCCACCGGATGGCGAAGACCGTGCTGATCGCCGACGGGCTCGGGATGGAGGTGCGCGGCGGCCGGCATGTCGAGGGAGCGTCGGTACGCGACCGCGCCACCGGCGAGTTGCTCTGGCTGCCCGTCAAGGCGATCGTCGCGGCCGCCGCCTTCATCACCGACCCGGCGGCAGAAATCTTCCCCAGTCACTCCACCGACCTGCCGATCTCCGCGTGAAAGCCGCGGCGGTTCCAGAAAGGCAAGGCACCATGACCGTTTCGACGGCGGCCGGCCAGCTGGTGGTGTGCGCAAGCCACAGCCCCGGCCTCGCCCGCGATGTGGACGAACGGCAGGGCCTCGTGTTCCGCGCGGGGATGGAGGCCGCCAGGTCGCGAGTGGCAGCGTTCGCGCCCGACGTGGTCGTCTTCTTCGGCAGCGACCACCGGCGCACGTTCACCGACATCGTTCCCGCGTTCGCGATCGTCACCGAGGCGGCCGGGCTCGGGGACCTCGGCTCACCGACCGGCCGCTACGACGTTCCCGCCGACACCGCCGATCGCATGGCGAAACACCTGCTCGACCATGGCTTCGACGTCGCGGTGGTGCGCGGGGCTAGGCTCGACCACGGGTTCGGGCAGACTTTCGCACAGCTCGTCGGGATGCTCGGCGGCGTTCCGGTCCTCCCCGTCTTCGTCAACTGCGCGACGCCGCCATTGCCCGCGTGCGCGCGCGTGTGGGAGTTGGGCGAAGCCGTTGGCCGCTACACGCGTGGCATCGCCGAACGGCCGCTGTTCGTCGGGTCGGGTGGGCTCTCCCACTCTCCGCCGAGCCTGGAGGGTACGGCGGTCGGTCTCTCTGACGAGGAACGGACCAGGGTGAACCGTGAGGGCTTCGAAGCCGCCAAGACCAAGATCGATCCGGTATGGGATCGGGAGTTCCTCGGCAGGCTGAGCGCGTACGACCGGCCCGCCTTGAAGTCGCTTACCGACGACGCGATCGGCCTCGCCGGAGTCGGCGCCCAAGAAGTACGCACATGGTTGGCCGCGGCCGCGGCCGGTGGGGTGGCGCTCCAGACCGTGGCGTACGAGCCCGTTCCCGAGTGGATCACCGGCATGGGCGTCGCGATGAGCGCTCCGTGAGCGTCTCGGCGGCGTCGTCCACGGCGGGTACAGAAATCGGCGATCAGCACCGGCCCGATTACGTCGGTCGAGCTGATGAATTCTCTGCAGCCGGATCGAACGGCTCGACAACGAGGTCGACATCGTCGGTGCCCAGGATTTCGAGGACGCGCGGGCCCGTGAAGGATGTCGATGAGCTCCGCCGCGGCCCGGACATCAACATTCCGCCCCTAACGCATGCGGCTGGCTGAGTCACGCCAACGAACGCAGGCGGCAGTACGAGACATATATTCGACCGGAAGGTTTAGCAGGATGTTGAGTGAGCGAACGGTAGCCAAACTGGCGGAGGACCTGGAGTCGGCCGAGAGCGCACGACGGCCGATCCGCCATTTCACCCGCACCCACCCGGACATGACGATCGAGGACGGGTATGCGGTGCAGGCGGCCTGGGTGAAGCGCAAGGTAGCGCACGGCGCAGTGGTACGGGGACACAAAGTCGGCCTGACGTCCCGCGTCATGCAGGAGGGCGCGGGCATCGACGAGCCCGACTATGGCGTTCTGCTCGATCACATGTTCTTCACCGACGGCGCGACGCTGCCCACATCGAGGTACATCGCCCCCCGCGTGGAGGTCGAGTTGTGCTTTGTGACGAACAGGGCGCTGCGCGGCCCGAACTGCACGATCTTCGACGTCCTTGACGCGACCGACTATGTCGTCCCGGCGCTTGAGATCATCGACACACGGTTCCACCGCTTCGACCCTGACACCAACGCGCCACGGAAGATCGCGGACACCATCGCGGACAACGCTGCGAACTGCGCTGTCGTCATCGGAGGACGACCGGCTCGACCGCTGGAGACCGACCTACGATGGGTGTCCGCTGTCATGTACCGAAACGAAACGATCGTCGAGTCCGGCGTCGCGGCTGCGGTGCTCAACCATCCCGCGAACAGTGTGGCTTGGCTGGCGAACAGACTCGCGGCACATGCCGACCACATCGCCGCCGGGGAGATCGTCCTCGCCGGGTCGTTCACCCGCTCTGTACCAGTGGCGAGCGGTGAAACGTACCTGTGTGACTACGGACCGTTCGGCACGATCACGTGCCGGTTCGGCTGAAAAGGGGAGACCGTGGAAGCGTCGGCCAACACCTTCCTTCACTCGATCGGCAGCGGTCGGGCCCAGATCGGGATCTGGGCGAACCTCACCGATCCCGTCACCGCTGAGATCTGCGCCGGAGCGGGCTTCGACTGGATGCTCATCGACGGTGAGCATGCTCCCAACGACGTGCGGACCATCCTCGCGTTGCTCCAAGCGGTCCAGCCTTACCCGACGGCACCCATCGTCCGCCCGGCCATAGGGGACCCGGCCCTGCTGAAGCAACTGCTTGACATCGGCGCCCGTACCCTGCTCGTCCCCATGGTGGACACCGTCGACCAGGCCGAGGCGATCGCAAGAGCAGTGTGCTACCCGCCGGTCGGGGTCCGCGGCGTCGCCGGCCAGACCCGTGCGGGGCGGTGGGGACGCCGTGAGCACTACCTGGAGAACGCACGTGACGAGATATGCCTGATCGTTCAGATCGAGACCGTCACCGGCTTGGCCAACGCGGATGCGATCGCTGCCGTGGACGGGATCGATGCCGTCTTCGTCGGCCCGGCCGATCTCGCCGCATCCCTCGGCCACCTCGGCCGGCCGGCCCATCCCGATGTCCAGGACGCCGTCCGCCGAGTGCGAGAGGCCGCGGAGGGCGCGAGGAAACCAGTCGGGATCTTGACGCTCGACGAGGAACTAGCCCACAGATACCTGGACGGGGGTTTCTCTTTCGTCGGCGTCGGCATCGACACACATCAACTCGTCAACGCACTATCCGGCCTGCGAGGCCGGTTCTAGGTGGTGGACGACCGAAAAGCGCAGGCAGTTCACCATTGATGGTCCGGGTGAGAACGGCGGCCTGGCGAACACCGTGGAGCCGGCATTCGGTCTGTCGAGGATCCCAGCACTGGAGGTACTCAGCGACGTGACGCGCGCACGCCTGATCGCTGTCGGTGGCCCCAAACACGTCGTGAACACGAACGATCACCCGGCCAGGGCCCTCAGTGCAGGTTCGGACGAAACGGTGCGGGCGGCACAACCGAGCCGCCATGCCTCGAACTGGTCGCTGGAAAGGCGGAAGGACGCAGGGCCGTCGGTATAACGCTGGGCCTCGCAAGGTGTGCGCGGGTGTAGCTGGTCCACTTGTCGAGTTCGCCGGGCGTTTGGGCCTCTTGCGGGTTCTCTAGCTTGGAGGCAAGGCGGTTGAGCATCTCCCGCGTAGTCGATCGATCGGCAGGCGCCGTTGATCCGGCCGTCCTCGTGCGCTGCAACGCTATCCCTTGTGATGGCAAGGCGGGCCCTCAACGCCAGTGCATGTGCCCGAAGGGAGGCAAAGGTTGGATCGGCAAGCAGTTCCGGCGAAGCCGGTGCCATGGTCGAGGTGTCAACCGCTACTCGCGCCTCGTCAGCGCGCAGAGCCTTGGTGTACTTCGCGTCGTCGCGGGCGGCCCGGCGGGCATACCGCCGGGCGGTGGACTGTTTCCCCGTCAAGTCACCGTGTCGAATCCATTCAGAGGGTTGGCAGGTGCTTCGAACAGCACCTCACCCGGCGGCGTATTTCGGGTGACACTGCGGATCCGCGGGTCCAGGCTGGCTTCATGCGCCTCCTCTCTTCGGCCGTGATCGGCTGTGCGGCCGATCTCTCGATCCGTAACTTCAACGCGGGTGAACTGAACCTGTTGTTCCTCCGCGCTGGTCTAGGCGACTTCGCACCGGGTTCGGCGTACGGCAAGTCCGCTCTGGTTTCCAGCGGGATCACCCCGGCTCTACAGGCGGCCAACGCAGGAGACGAGGGGGCCAAGGACGGGCTGAACAAGTTCGTGCTGTTGGTGGCTGAGCAGGTGGCGCCCCGGTTTGGCGGAAGCGTGATCGAGGCCGGGAGCGACTTCTGGAAGTTGCGCGAGGCGGCAAGGTCGGACGGGTTCGAGTTGGAGGCGGAGTTCACATCCGGCGAGGAGGATGGAGCGTTGGTCGGAGTGCGGCTGCTGCCGCTGGACGAGCCGACGATGCCATTAAGCGCGGAGATCACGGCACTGGAGGCCGACTTCACCGACCTCGGCCTGAGCGTCGCGCTCAACCACTACCGCCAAGCGGTCACGAACTTCGTCGAGCAGAACTTCGAGGCGGCCAACGGACAGCTTCGCGCAATGCTGGAGTCGGTGATCATCCACTTCGCTGTGACGCAGGGTTTCACGCAGACCCGGCAGGGCGACGGCGGCCGGGCCATCGCTCATCTGAGAGACAACGGTCACCTGCCCGAGCGAGAGGGCGGCGACCTCGTTCGCGGCCTGTGGTGGATGACTCATACCAATGGGCCGCACCCAGGGACGACCACCTCGGGCGAGGTCCACTTCCGCATGCAGACGATGACCGCTGTGGCCCCTGATCGACCGGTTTCACCGCGCTGTCCCATAGATCGCGGCCGCCCCGGGCTCCAGGAGATGACCCGGGGTTGGCGGAGGAGCGGCAATGTGAGTTTTGAGGGCGAGACCTGCCGTGTGGCGCGCGTTCCTGCTTCACATTCAGGACGACAGGGCCTGGTTCAGGTGGAGCGACGAGCTGTTCGAAATGGAGTAGAGCGGGCAGGACCTTGCGCTCGGCGGCGCCCTCTGGGTGCAGAGCCAACTACCGACAACCTTGGTACCGCTGCGCAGGAAGCCGTCTCGTGCGCCCTTGGAGTCAGTCCACCAGGCCTTGCTGGACGGCGACTACTCCCAACTGAAACCGTGTTTTGATTCCGAGGTTCTCTCGAAGGGTTTTGATGTGTCGGCGAACGGTAGTGAGACTCAAGTCCACTCGCTCTGAGATGGCCTCGTCTGACAGACCCTGCACAAGGAGCCGGAGAATTTTGATGTGGATATCTGGGAGGCCAGTGCTGTTGCGTCCGGTTCCCCCAAAGGGGATGGCTTTCTCCCAGAGCAGTTCGAAGTACTCGCGGAGTGCACCTACGATCACTGAGGATTGGACGAGAAGCGCACCAGTCGTCTCGGACGACGTGAGGGGAAGAATCGCGATCGCCTCGTCGGCGAGCCCCAGGCTCATACGAATACGCGGAAGTATTCGAACCTGAATGCCCGTCTCGGCTAGCACCTCCAACTTGTCGGGTGTGGCTGCTTCTGGCAGGAAGTCGGCATCGTAGATCGCTCTGCATCGGTCGCCGCGTTCCACAGGGGAGGGCGCCACGGCGCTGCCGATTCGTCCCACTGGTTCAGTCGGCGCGTGGTTGCTCAGGGTCAACCATTCGCGCTGCACTGAGCCCATGAGTGTGCTGGTCAGTCTGCTGACTTCGTCGCTGTCGGTGATGAGTTGCGCCAGTTGTCCCACTGACGGGTCTGCCGCTGGGCCAATGGTTGCTGAAAGGTCGCATATGCGCTGGTATCCACCCAGGAGCCTTTCGTAGTCGGCGAGCGCCTCCTGGGCGAGGCCGACGAGCGTGTGCTGCAGCACCACATCCATCGGAACCGGCATCAGGCGGGATGGCTGGTCGGCTTCCGGCTCATGGATCTGGGCCATGCCAGCGCGGACCAAGCTGTTTACCTCGTCCGCTCCCCCAAGGAAACCTGTGGCCTCGTCGGCCGGGGATCCACCTGTAGCGAGGAGCCGGAGATACAGATGAAGGAGATCTGCTTCCACGACGCCGCTGAGTAGACGAACGGCCTTCTCTTCGAGAGAACGCAAGCAGCAACCTCAAATCACGTTCTTTGGGTAGGCGTTTATATCCGACACGTCGCTATAGCAAAACCTAAGAGGCTCACGCGATAGCCCTTTTGGCTTCGCTTTTCGCCAAGGGCTCCTGATGAAGCAGACGCAGGGCAACCAGTGTGGAAAGCGTCGCGATGACAGCTATGGTCCCAGACCAGAACGCAAGCTTCCCGGGGCCGAAGACGCCGGCCAGTGGACCGGACGCCAGCATAATCAATGGCATGAGGACGTAGCTCGTGACCATGTTCCAACTGTTGACGCGAACGAGTACTTCTGGAGCAAATCGGTCCTGCAACGCAGTTGTCCACAGGACGTAGTAGACGGCTTGGAACACGCCAGGAATTACTGCTGCGACGGCGATCAACTGCCAGGGCGCTCCACTTCCCATCAGGAGCATCGGCAATGCCACCGACATGGGCAACAGCGCCGCCACGGGAATGGTCCGGCCGGGCTGCCACCGGGCGCCGACCAATGCGCCCATCACTGCCCCGAGGGGTTCGCAAGCGCGGATGAGGCCCCAGGCCCAAGCGCCACCATGCCCATCGGTGGCATAGAGCGGCCCAGCGATCTTGGTGTAGCAGACCACCGCGGTGGTGATCGCCGTGTACTGCAAGGTCATGATCCACACCCATGGGCGTCTCCCGAACTCCCGCCATCCGACCCGCAAGTCACGCAGAGGTCCGGTGCCGGGCTTGCTGGGACGCGAGGTGGCCAGCCTGCTGAGCAGCACGGCGCTCAGCGCACACAGGAAGCCCCGCATCGAGGCCGCCCATGCCGGGCCAACGGCAGTGACCATGGCTCCGGACGAGATCAGGCCGATAAGCAGGCCGATCGACTGGGTTTGGTTGACCAGGGCGTTCCCGGCCGGCCGGTCCGGTGAGTTGAGGAGATCGGCGATGATGCCGCGCAGCGTGGGCAGGAACATCGCGGTGGCGACGCCGCCAATGGCGCCGAGCGCGCACAGCAGCGCCAGGGGTGCTTTTCCGGTGAACAATGCGGCGCCGATGGCCAGCCAGGAGAGGCTGGCCAGCGTCTCGGCGCCCAGGAGCACGTGGTGCCGACGGAAGCGATCTCCGGCGACCCCGCCGCAGATGATGAGCAGAGCCGGGAACGCGTTGCAGGCCATGACCAGGGACAGGCCTTTGGCACCGTAGCCCAGGTTCATCACGCCCCAGGCCAGGGCGAGTTGCCCGAATCCGACGCTCGCGCTGGAGATGACGCGGGAGATGAACAGGGGTGCCACGGACGGGTCCCGGAACAGGGCCAGCGGCGATAGGAGACCGGACATTGGCGGCTCCTACCTCCTGGCCAAGTGGGTGACTAGGAACTGCGCGATGTCGCCGTAGGCCTTGATCTCGTTGGTGCGGTTGGTGAATCCGTGGCCTTCGTCGGGATAGATGTCATAGCGAACGTCGACGCCGCGGGTGCGCAGCCTGGCGACGATCTGGTCGGACTCGTCCTGGGGGACGCGCGGATCATGAGCGCCCTGGATGACCAGCAATGGCGCTGTGATGGCGTCTGCGTAGGTGATCGGGGACCGGCGGGTGAGTTCCTCGGCGTCGATGTCGGGGTTACCGAGGACGGCGTCAACGGTCGGTCTCCAGGTCGGTGGGCAGGCCTGGGCGAGAGTGACCAGGTTGGACGGGCCGCAGAAGGAAACTCCGGCCGCCCACCGGTACGGCAGCCGCGACAGACACGACAGGGCGGCGAATCCTCCGTAGGAGCCGCCCATGACGGCGATGCGGTCGGCGTCGATATCGGAGAGGGTGCGCAGGTGGCGGACGGCGCGGTCGAGGTCATCCAGATCGATCCCACCCCAGTCGCGGTAGATGAGCTTCTGGTGGGTGAGCCCGTATCCGGTGGAGCCGGCGATGTTGGGTGCCAACACCGCGATGCCCTGGTGGAGGAGGTACTGGTAGAGGCCGGAGTAGGCGTACTCGGGACGTTCTTGGGCTTCTGGGCCACCGTGCACCGAGAGCAGGACTGGGTGGGGGCCGGGCGTGTGCGGCTGGTAGAGCAGGGCGTGAACGTGACGTCCGTACGAAGCCGGGTAAGTGATCAGGTTGGGTTCGACGGGATCGATTACCTGAACCGCGGGTGGGCGGGCGTCGGTGAGGTAGCGGAAACCGGCCGCCGGGTCGAGCACGCCGATCTCGCTGGGCCGGGCGGCTGTGTCGATCTCCAGGACTATCCGTTCACCGTCCGGACTGAGCGCGATCGCGTCGATGACTCCCTGGGGGACGTCAGCAAGCGCGAGTTCGGTTCCGTTCCGCGCGGCCCGCAGCACGGAGCGTCCACCGTGGTTGATGGACCAGACGAGGAGGTCGCCGGCAGCTTCGATGTGCTCGACGTCCCAGTTGTCATCGGTGATGCGGGCCAGGGAGTTGTTGTCCAGGGTGTATCGGCCGACGGAGGTGAACTCGCCCCATATGTCGGTGCACAGGTAGAAGGCGGCCGAGTCCGGTGTCCACGGCCCTGGGACGAAGTAGCCGTTCCCGTGTTCGGCAGTGACACATACGGCTTCTACCTCGGGATTGGTGAGGTCGATGAGATAGGTGGCGATGTCGGTGTTGGACCGGATGCCGACGGCCAGCAGCCACCGCCCATCGGGCGAAGTGCGGGTCGGGCTGAACTTGACTCCGTCCGGGGGGGTGATGCGGCGTTCGGTGCCGTCGGCCAGGTCTCGGATGAGGATGTCCTGCACGGTGCGGTCGCGGTCATTGGCCGCATAGAACAGAAACCGCCCTGCTGCATCGAACGGGACATCGGCCAAGACCCGTTGACAGTCTGGGCCGGTGCTGATTTCGGTGAGTTCCTGACCGTCTGAGCCGACCCGGTAGATGCGGTACTGCTCGTCGCCGTTGCGGTCGGCGGTGAAAACCAGTCCCTCACCGTCCGGCCACCATGCGATCTGCCGTACCGCCTGGTCTTCGAGCTGGGTCAGCCGGTGCGGTGCCCCACCGGCAGCCGGAATCGTCCACAGGTCGAATGACCCTTCGGCGTTGCTGCAGTAGGCGACGGTCTTGGTGTCCGGGGACAGGACCACTTGCCCGCGGAAACGCTCGGTGGGCACGAAATCCAGGTAGTCGGGCATCGCTCCTGCTCTCCAGACGTGTCGGGGTCAGTCGATCCAGCCGCGTCGGGCGGCTGCAGCGCCCATCGCAGTGCGGCTGGTGGTGCCGAGGTGCTTGCCGATCGCGCTGACGTGCCGTCGCACGCTGCTGGTCTTCTGGCCGATCCGCCGGGAGATCCCGTCGTCGCTCATTCCCTGCGCCAGCATCCGCAGGATCGACATCTGGACGGGCTTGAGCGGCATCTCCGGCTCGGCCTCACCGAGCGGAACCGCGCGCTGCCATAGCAGTTCGAAGTACTCGCGCAATGCGGCGACGATCACCGGGGACTTGATCAGCAAGGCACCCGGCAGCCCGGTGGGGGTCAGCGGCACCAACGCGACCGCCTCATCGGCGAGCTTCATCTTCATGCCAATCTCGGGCAGGATCCTGGCCTCTTCCCCGGCTCCGGTGTGCATCTGAATGATCTTGATCCCGACGGGGTGTTCGGCGCAGGACGCCTGGTAGATGGTCCGGCTCACGACATCGCCTTCGAACGTGGGAAGAGGCGGCATTCCGGCCAGTTCTTCCAGGGGACGCTCCATGGCGAAGTTCTCCAGGGTCAGCCAATGCCGCCGTGCCGTTCCCAGCAGTGAGCGAGAAGTGTCGGTGATCTCGGTACGGTCTGTGAGGATCCGCACCAGCTGGTCAGCCTGTCCCTCCATGACTCCGGGGAAGGGATGCATCTCGACCATGCGGCGCTGACCGTCCAGCAGTCGCTGTTGGTCGGCGACCAGCTTGCGGGACAAGGCCGCGAGTGTTTCCTGCAGAGCGAGATCCGGAGCGGTGGCGACCAACCGCGGCGAAACCGCCATCCCCAATGGCATGACGTAAGCCAGCCCGGTCTCCTTCAACGCCTCTACGATCTGGGGCCCGCCGAGCATGTCGGCGGCCTCGGAGGGCGGACAGCCATCGGAGGCCATCAGCCGGATGTAGGGGCCGAGCAACTCATCGGCGACGATCCCCTCCAGCAGCCTGGTGGCTGTCTGTTCGGCTTCCGTACTCACCTACACCTCCCGTGACAGAGAGTATCCATGCAAGTGAGTAGCGTCGCTAGAACGGTGGATGAGCGTTTGGCGTCAATGAGCGGAGTCGCCATCGATCCGGCTAGCGAGCGTGAGGCCCTCGGGGACCATTGGCGTAGGCGGTTTCCGGGGCTCCAGCACCGATAGATCGCATTGCCGAACGCTGGTCACTTGCCACCATGAGGCGTTTCCTTCAGGTCTGTGACCTGGCAGCTCCCGGTTTGATCAAGGTGCCCCGCCACCGATCGACCCGGAGTGAGAAATGAATCGACTACGCAAAGCCGCCCACGCACCCCTGACCCGTCGGCTTACCAGCCTCACCCTCCAGCGACGCAACCCGCGCGAGTGCGGCAAACCTGTTCCTGAGCCCGTCCTGGCGCGAGCCTTCAGCCACCCCCAAGGGGCCGGCGTCATCGGGCCCGGCACCCAGCGGCTGCTCCGCTCTGTTCTGGTTGACGCCCTGACCCGCAGCACGCAGGGATGCGATGTCGTCATCGCGCGCGCCGATCTGGAGCGCCTGCTCGGCGCCGCGTCCTCCCGGCTCCCGTCGCGCTTCGCCTCCGTCCTGCACGTCACCGGCACCCTGGAAGACGCGATCGAACACCTCGAAAGCAGACCACAGCCCATCAGCGCCACCGGGCCGGAGAAACAGATTCCGGTGCTGTGGCTGGCGACACCGGGAGCCGACGCCGACGTCGTCCACCAGACGCTGGAGAGCCAGCTCGCGACCGACCTCGTCACGCTGTTCAACGGGCCGTGGCCGTACGGCCCTACCCACTTCATCGACACCGATGGTCCCCGGCGTCCGCCCGCCCACGACCTGCATCTGCTCACCCGTGACCAGGCGATCGTCAAGCTTCGTGCGGTCGGTTCGACGCCCTGAGAGGCGGCAGGTTGGTGTGGGCTGGGGCTCGCTCCTTTCCCAGCCCACACTGTTTCAGCGGAGGTCCGGACGCTGGGCGCTGACTTCGAAAACCTCGGCGACGGCGGCGTCTATACGGGCAGCGGCCTCGCTGAACGCGTGTGATCCGCCGATCAGGTAAGCGCGGTGAACCTCGTCCTGCTGCTTCTGCTCGGCTAGGTCGGCGTTGCGGCGTGCCTGATCGGCCAGAGCATCACGAGACTGGATGAATGCCCGCTGGATCGCATCGGCGAACTCGCCTTCGGTCAAGTCGTCGGGGAGCAGCAGCGCCAACGTCGCCGGCGGATGACATGATCGCTGTTTGCAGCCGCGTTGGCGCCAGTGGAGCCGGAACCAGCTCACGATGCGTCCGTCTCTGGTGCGAGCAGCCACGATGCCCAGACCACCTTGCCGGACACTGTGGCATCGGAGGTGATGGGGTACCAGCCCCACGTGGTGGCCAGGGCTTCGACGAGTTGCAGTCCTCGTCCGCCTTCATCGTCGATGCCGGGGGTGACCAGTTCGGGGCGGGCGCCGCTGGGGTCGCGGACCTCCGCGATGAGGTGTCCTGCTGAGACGCGGAGCTGGACGAGGATCATCGCCAAGGCACGATCGTCCAGAGCGTTCAAGTCTGTGGGAGCCGGCTGGCCGCTGACGTCGAAGGCGTTCGTCGCCATCTCTGAAAGCACCTGCTGGCACTCCCAGCCGTAGGTGGTCTCCAATCCCCAGGAGACGAGCTTGGCCCGCGCAAAGGAGCGCACAAGGGGGATCGAGGTGGAAAGCGCGGCCATGCCGATGCTGTCTCGGTAGTCGTCACCGCCGTCATGGTCGGGTGGCCGTCTGCCGGCCGGGACCGTCCGGCGACGCCGGAAGGCGGTGGTTGATACGGACATCTCTTGGACTCCTGACTCGTCATCGCAGCGGAGAAGAAACGCAGCGCAAGGTGCACCCACCTGCCGACTACTTACTGTCCCATCTCCATGACAGTCACGAGTATGGGACTGTCCCAGCCGTCCAGGCAAGGACTTTGGTGACAGTCCGCAAATAGGTCATTACACAAATGCGAAGAAAACGGGTTAGAGCGGGATGCACTGACCCCGTCACGCGAGCACTTGCCGATTACGGCTGGCGGTGTCGGCCTTGCTTGATCGCGACTATGAAGGCGCCCCACTCGCCCACGCTGAACTCCAGCACGGCACCGCCCGCGCCGAGCGCCGAGTCCCGGACACCGACGTCTGAACGGCCGCGGGCCCGTCCGGCCTCAACACAGTTGTTGCCGGTACCGCTATACGAGGACGTGCGCCACCCGGTGTAGCGCTCGGAACCGCTCATGATCGCCTTCCTTAACGCGACGGCAGGGACTCCGCTACCTGCGCCAGCATCTCGCGCGACCTCTCGACCGAAAGCGCCGCACTTACCAAACCGGTGTACACCATCTCGAACTGCCCAGTCTGCTCCCGATCCGTGAGCACCAGATCGGTTGCCACCGCTTCCAGACCGACCACGACCGGGTCACCGCTGTCCGGGTAGGTGTAGATCGAGAACGAGCACTCAGGGATGTTGTAGCCGGGGATCTCAGCATCCACCGGCAACACCCGCACCGTGACCTGCTCCTTCTCGTCCGCCAGCTCGATGATGCGCTCGATCTGCCTCCGGAAGACCTCCGGCGGAACCGACCGCCGGCGCAGCACCACCTCGTCCAGGATGACCTCGTACGCCGGGCCGTTCGGGCGATGCAGCATCCGCTGCCGCCCGACCCTGCCCTTCAGCACACCGCTCACCTCGGCATCCGAAGGCAGCGGCAGCTCACTGTTGGCCAACCGCGTAGAGATGAACTCCTCGGTCTGCAGCAACCCCGGGATCAAGTTCTGCTGGTACTCCCGGATCACCGCCGCGCCGGCCTCAAGGTTGGCGAACCGCGCCTGCCGCTCCCCGATGCCCGACGACTCCCACCAGCCATGCGACGCCGCCTCAGAGGTGATCTGCACCAGCTGCGTCCACTGGTCACCCTCGACACCCAAGGTCTCCAGCAGCCTCTGGACGTCCTCCTGACCCGGCGGGACGTGCGCGTTCTCCAACTTGCTGACCATCTGCCGGTACACCCCCGACCTCTTGGCCAGCTCCTGAGCAGAGACACCGGCCCGCTCCCGAAGCTCCCGCAACTCCGCAGCAAGCCTCAACCGCCGCACATACGGACTGATCACCGCTCCGCCCCCACGTCTACAGCCGCTACGACAATCCCAGATGAAGGATTGTCACCCTATCGAGACAGCTCGCCTCAATCGATCGACATGGGGCCCGTACGGGGACTCCTACCGGTGACCGCGACATGTCTGAGCAGCCCAGCGCTACCGGCCACCTCAGATCGTCGATGCTCCGTGTGGTGTACGTCCCCGAGACCCGGCCGGCGCGTTCCAGGTGGTTGCAGAGGCGGGTACCGGAGGCCTCCTCCGTCAGGCGGGTTTGCCAGCGCGGTATTCGAGGGCCTCGGGTATCTCGTTGTACTCCAGGAGATGGTTCCCCGCGATCCGCTCGAGGACCTCGCGGACCTCGGCAGGCGTTGCATAGAAGAACTCTCTGCGAAGGTTGACCTGGTTGACACGACGAGCTGCGAACTCCTGATGGAGACCACTCTCCAGTCCGACGGCGTCGTCGCTGAAGATGAGCGCGTGGACGTCGAACCGGAAAGGCACTGAGGCATCGCCCAGCTCGCGGACCCGGTCCATCGGCTCCAAGCGCCGCGTCATGCCTATCTTCACCATGCGCTCGCCGAACGCGCCGATGTTGGAGATCACGTACACATACCCGGCACGGACGTTGGCAGCGCGGCCCTCCACGTCCGAGATCGCCGACTCCACATCGGTGAGCTTTGTCCGCAGGTCGGCGGCACCGTCTGTGTCCCCGTTCGCCTCCAGGCGCGCGAGCGCCGACTCGACGTGCGAGCGCTCCTTGAGCAGGCGGGCCTTCTCGCGCTCGAACTCTTTGCGGGCCTTTTCCTCCTCGCGCTGACGCTCGCGCTCGGCCCGGACCCGTTCCTTCTCCTCTTCGACCTTGGCCAGATGATCCGCGGTCAGGCGCAGTTCCTTGACGCGAACCGACCGGTACTCCCGGCTGACCCGAATGTCCATGGTCTTGCCGAGCCGCTCGATCGTCTGCGCACTCTTGTCGAGCCGCTCGATCGCCGACTGCAGCTTGTAGGGGCGCATCGTCCGGACCAGGTTGTCGGCCTCGGCGTTGTAGGCGCGCAGCATGAGCTTGGAGAAGTCCCGCACCATCTTGCCGCCTTGTGCCGCTGAACCGTTCACCGTCCAGTTCGTGGCACCGACGACCGCCTTACCCGTCCGCGCCATGGCCTTGATGCGATCCTTCACCTTCGCCAACTCGGCCTTGTAGGCGACAACGTCCGCCAGCGGATGCTGATACTCGTAGACGCCCGCCTCCTGCAGGAGAGCCAGATCCTCGGTCTCGGTGATCGAATTGCGGGCCCGCTGCAACTCGGCGTGCAACTCTGTGCGCTTGCGCTCGGCGTCGGCGACCTCGCCACGCATCCGCCCTAGTTCCGCCGCCACCTGGGGTGCGTCCAAACCCCCGAGCCGCTGCAGCCATCCACGTAGCTCGGCATTCTCAGCCTCAAGTGCTTCGATTCGCTGCTTGCGAGTGCCGAAGACCGCCCTGCCTCTGGAGGCACCGGACGCCTCGTGTGGAAGCGGCGCCGACCCGGCCGTGGGGGGAACAGATGGTCCGACCTCCTGGTGCGCGTAGGGCGGCGGAGCGCTCTCAGGCGGCGTGGTCTGAACCGGGCCGGGTGACCAGAATTGCCAGCCCGGCGGCGGGGGCGGCCAACTCGCATCGGGCATCCATCCGGGCGGTGGCCTCCAGCCGGGTGGCGGCGCCGGCCAGCTCGGCGGCGGGTTGTACCGCCACCCAACGGGATGAGGCCCAGTCGGGACGGCCGCACGCGGGGGCGGGGGCGGCTCCATCACGGGTGCAGCAGGTGGTGGTGGGGTAGGCGTCCCCGCCCCGACCGTCGGCGTGTGCCGGGCGACTTCCGGGCGGGGCGGTTCCTCCCGCCGGACAAGGTCTTGGACGATCTGGGTTAGCCGCGGTGCGTCCTGGTCGTGCACGTCGCCGAAATCGGTATCGGCGCCTGTCCTGTCCACGATCACGAAGAACCAGCGCTGCTTGTACGACTTCCGCGTCTCGACAGAGGCGATCGCCGTGATGTCGGTCTCCTGACGCGGCCCGACCTTGGCGAGTTCGGCGACGGAGAATCCAAGGATCCGACGTTCGGTGACGGCGATGTGGGTGAGTGTCGGGAGCGCCTTGACGGTCGTCGCGAGAGCCACCACCCTCTCGCCCTCCCCGGAGGAAGAACCGCAATAGGCGCAGGGCACGCTCAGCATCGCCGGCATCCACCTCGACGCCGATGTAGGCCGGGGTCGGGATCTCCTGCACTGCCATGACTTCCTCGCAACGTCATCTCAGAGCGAAACGAGGGCCTCGATCCGACGCTGCGCCCCCGTGTCACCGCGGTCTGAACTGGTCGAGGGGAGCACCCGACGTTCCTGAGACGACCCAATGGTGCTGCCGGTTTACGCACCGTTAATGGCCGCATCCGGTAGCCCTCCGCGGTCCGCGCCCGGGACAGGGACACCCGTCTCCGCGATCAGGTACGGGGCAGTGAGACCGACCTCAGCACCGCTGCCCAGACGGGCGATCACTTTGTGAATATGAGCAGAAGTCACCAGCATCAACAGCCGAAGCCGCCAACCCCTGGCACGTAGTCGCTACCGCACCCGCAGCGCTCAGCCTCCACATCGCACAGCTGTTCACTTATTCCCCCTGAACGTTTTGCTCATTTAACCCGGCTGCGACTCCGGGTTTCATTGTGGCTGGTCACCAACAGAACGACCGGAGGATTCCATGAACGCTCCAGCTCGCACCTGCAACCGCATCAACCGGACGGCGAGTCACCAACTCCGCGAAGACTCGATCAGCAACCTCGGCGACAGCTCAGAGGACTCCCGCCGTCCGCTCGGCAGTCCACTCAATCCCCGCCAAACGGATTGGTTGGGCACAACACAGTCCAACAACAGCGGGACCGAAATTCTGATTCTCACCTTCGGAGACCCGTTGGGCACCAGCTCTACCGGTCCAGGCGCGCACGGGCATACCCCTTCTGGCTTCACCGAGCCACTCACCAGCAAAGCCGGCGTGTCCTGGATCCGCGCGGCCATGCCTGAGATGAACCAAGGCCCGCGGTCCCGGCAAAACGTGTCCCGGAGAGGCGACCAGATCGCCTAGATGCCCTGTCGCGTGCCTCCGCAGGGGCAATGAGGCCCCTCCTGTAGCTCGGCCAGGCACGCCTGGCCGAGCTACGAACCCTGCGGTGCCATTGAGTTCCCTGGTCCGCCTGATACTTGGATGAACCGGTCCGCTGCCGACGCACCACCGCACGCTGTAACTGCACCCGCCACGACCTCACCAGCCCCCACTGCATCCACGCCGCCTACATAACCCTCGGCACTTGCGCCAGGGAGCTTCAAGTCGCAACGAACGCACTCTCATGCCGACGAGCGGACGTTATGATCACAAGGCAACATCCTGTTACATGCGGCCTAAATTAGGGCGGCGGTGTTTGGCTGCGGTATTGATCCACGGAGCGCGGAGAGATCTCGTCGAGAACGGTCAGCGCGAGATCATGGTCGCTTTCGTCGAGCAGGGGATCAGCCAGCACGTCTCGGAGCGCCTGGGCAGCTTCGTCGGGATGGCCGAGGGAGAGATCTGATAGCACGGCCGCGGCTAGGATTCGGTCCGTGATGGGATTGGACGGGGACGAGATGACTCCCCGGATCAGTTCGGCTGCCTCGGTGACATGACCGGAGTCCGACTCTGCGAGCCTCCCGGCCGCGTATGCGCTGGCGGCTGGGGCGCTGTCGGCCATCACCTCTCGTAGTACCGCGTCCGCCTCTCCTATGTAGCCCTGGCCCAGGTCCGCCAGTTGGTAGGCCGCGTAAGCGCGGTCAGCCGGATCGGCAGCGAAATCCGAGATAACTCCGCGCAGGATGTCGCGCACGGTGTCGACTCGGCCATGCCGCTTGGATACGAGAAGAGGCGCGAGGAAGATCCGCTCGGTGGTCTGCAGGTCGGATCCTGCCAGAACTGCCTCGACCACTGCGAGTCCCTCATCCAAGAATTCTGCATTCACGCGGGTCAGGTCGTCACCAGCATCAGCGCGGTCAAGCGGCTCCGTATTGGGATCGGCGATAACGCCACGGATCACCTCGGCGGCTTCGTCGACGAATGCCGGACCGAGCCACGCCAGTCGCTTGGCTATCGAGTTGAGCCCTCTCGCAAGGCCGACGGGTTCGGGAAGCAGATCTTCGAGGACGGTCATCGTTGCACCGGTGAACCGGTCCCGATGGGCCGTCGCCCACCGGGTGCACTGGTTCCAGGGTGAGGCTCCCATGCGGATTGCTTCGATAAGTCCCCGCATCACATCCGCTGCCTCGGCTGAGAATGCCGGGCTCAGGGAGGCGAGTTCGTCTGCAGCACGTGCCTTGTCATACGGGCCGGAGGCGCCGGAATTCATGATTCCGCGCAGCGCCTGGACCGCCTCGTCCCTGTAGCAAGGGCTCAGATCGCCGAGTACACCGGCGGCGCGCGCTTGATAATATGGCCTAATTTCATTAGTGATGATCTCGCGCAGGATCGTCACTGTTTCATCGCGGTACTCCGTGCCGAGTTGATCTAGGGATGTCACGGCATTGAGCCGAGCGATCGGGGATACTCGGCCGGTGGCGACCGCCCGGATCACCGTCACCGCGGCACCGCGCTGGTCTGGTGCCAATTTCGCCAGATGCCGTGCCGCGGTCGCGCGGCCGGCAAAGCCGGTCGGTGGCCGCCTGGTGAGCGCGCGCAGCGCCCGGGTGGCCTCTGCAAGGTGGCTGTCGCTGAGGCGGCCGAGTTCCGCAGCCGCGTCGGCGAGCTCTTTGATGTTGCCTGGCCCGCTCATGATGGACCTTAGTACTCCTGCGGCGTGCTCAGCGTCGCGAGGTGACATCTCCGCTTCAGCGAGCCTCCGGGCAGCATTGATCGCGTCCTTGCGGGAGACATCAGGGGAGGTCGTGAGGCTGCGGAGCACCGCCGCGGCTTCTTCTGTACGGTCAGGGGCCAGCTTGGCCAACTCCCCGGCGGCGTTCGCGCGACTGAAGGCGGTGTTGTCGGGACAGTCCGCGATTTGCTGGAGGACCTCGACTGCTTCGTCTGTGAATTCCGCTCCCAGTTCGGCGAGGTCCTCGGCTACCCTTACCCGCTCTGGCGCGTCGCACCTGGGGGATTCGAGCAGCCCGCGGATGATCGCCAGTGCTTCATCGAGGTGCTTACGGGCGTTTTCGGCTAGAGATAGGGCAGCGCTTGCTCGGGCGGTCGCGCGGTGCGCCGGATCGTTCATGATCTGTCGGAGTGCGGTGATGGCTTCGTCGTTGTGGTCCTCACCGAGATTGCCAAGCATGGACGCGGCGTAGACCTGCGATTGGGCGAGGGTGTCCGGGGAGACGATGAGGCTGCGGATGATCTGTGCCGCTTCGTCGGCCGAGTCTGGGCGCAGGCGCGTGAGTCGCCACGCGGCGTAGGCGCGCATTGAAGGAACGATCTCGGCGTCGGTCATCGTTTCATGGAGGATTGCCACGGCGTGATCGGTGTGTTCTTGTGCAATCGACGCGAGCCCATCGACGGCGTAGCAACGGTCGAACGAATCGCTCTGCGGAGAGGTGATGATCTCCTCAAGGGTCTCCGCGGCCTCCTGGGAATATCCTAGCTTGGCGAACCAGCTCGCCGCGTATGCGCGTTTGACAGAACTATTGCGGGCGTCGTTCATGATCTGCCGGAGGATGGCGGCCGCCTGGTCGGCGTGCTCGGGGGCGATGGCCGCGAGGTCGTCCGCCGCGGAGGCACGGTCGAAGCAGTCGGTTTGCGGGGAGTCGATGATCCCACGGACTATGGCGACGGCTTGGCCGACATGGCGGGGACCGAGGCTGCCCAATGACCTGGCCGCGTATGCTCGATGTTGCGCGCTGAGCCTTGGCATCGCGGCGATCTCCCGGAGAGCGGCGGCAGCGGCCTCGGCCTCGGCCGGCGGCTGCACGGACGCCGCCTTGATCCGTGTCTGCGGTGGGTAAGCTGGGTCTTCGGCGATCCTTCGGAGAAAGTCGGTTGCGGCGACGTGGCCGAGTTTAGAAATGACATCGAGAAGGTCGCTGTGTTCGCTGTACTCGACGTTCCGCGCGTGAAGACGCTTCTCGCAGTGCTCCAGGAACTGCGTGGCATGCTGCTGGCGGTGCGGGGTTCGGATTCCCTCGGCGAGCAGCCGCCCGCTGAGAGCGCGGCGATCGCCGTCGCCGTTCTCTGCCCATTCCAGTAAGGCTTCGATGTCGGGTTGCTCGTAGGAGTGAGCGATCAGTGCCGTTGTCGCCACGTGGTCACCGTCCATCGCTCGGCGTAGTGGTTCGGCCCACTCAGTCCGTTCTGGGTCGAACTCCTCTGGAATCCTGCGCGCAGCAGCTTGGCCCGCGAGATGTTCGGCGAAGCTGTGGTGGATGAAGCGCTGCCCCTCTGAGGTATGGACGAAAAGGCCCGTCGAGTCCAGGAGGCCCGCAACCAGCGCCGGCCATTCAGGGATCGAGACCCACGCTGTGCCGCCGCCGTGCCGATCGATCCATTCGAGGGCGCCGGGGCCGAGGTCGGTGGTCCCCTTGATGGCGGCCTCAGCCAACTGAGCGAGCAACTCTTGAAGGTTGGCGCGCAAGTAGTCCAACGGGCGCGGGTCGGAGCCCGGAACGCTCTTGATGCGGTTGCGGATGTGTCGCCACTGTTCGTCGGTCGCCTCAGCCCGGGCGGTCCGCAGGTACGACAGGTAGTTCTGATACAGGACGTACCGGTTGCCGGGCAGTGTGACGCCGGGTCGCTGCTCGTACACGATCGCGGTGATGGTCGCCAGCAGCGGAATCCGGACCAATTTGCTCGGACCGGCCTGGTCTGCGGCGTGCAGGAAGCCCGCGCTCTCGGCCGGGTCGGAGAACCATCGCTCGCTGAAATCACGAAGCAGTTCACGGCTGAACGGTTCGAGCCGGTAGAACCCGACTCCGCTGCGCCGCAGCAGTGCCGACTCGGCGTCTCGCAGCGGACGGGTGGTGATGAGCAACTGCATGTCGCTGGGCTCGCCGCCGGCCCTGGCGGCGAGTTGACGGATCAGAGTCTCCCGGCGGGCAGGATCGGTGATCTCGTCGAGGCCGTCGACCATCACCAGCCAACGCCATCCGTCCGGCAGTTCCTTCAGCAGCTGATCGGGCAGGGGTGCGTCCAGGTGCAGGCCGAGCCCAGCGGCCGCCGCGTCGCGAAGTCGCTGGAACAGCGGGCCGTCCCGGGCGGCCAAAGCGGCTGCCATGACGCGTACGGGGACCAGCCGGAGCCCGTCCAGCTCCTCGTTCTGGCCGCGCGAAATGAGGGCACCAGCCAGGTGTGCCGTCAACTGCAAGGTGAGTGTGGACTTCCCCTGACCAGGCCCACCGGTGATGACCAGATGAGAATGGGAACGCAGGGTGTCCTCGACCGCCCGTACGGTGTCGGTGACCTCCAAGGGCAGCGCCTGGCGTTCGCCTAGGACGTCATCTGTGGCTGTGCCCTTCGGCTTGCCTTCGGCGTGCGTGGCAGAGACCTCTTGCCGTATGTACACCGACGCGAGGCTGGTCTGACGCGCGCCGACCAGTTGGTACGGGAAATCGTCCGCCGCGCGCAGTTGAGCGTGGACCAGATCATGCAAGGCTTCAGGCAACGGAAAATCCGAAGGTTCCACTACAGAAGACGAAGCAGAATAAGCACGATTGCGAAACAGCGGGATGGTGCCGCCATCGCCTCGGGCAAAGAACTGCGGTTGCGGCAGTCCCTTCACCTCCAGTGCAGGCCGCAGATGATGGAAAAGGGTGCCGAGATCGAGATATTCACTACCCCCGGTGATTCCGTTCTCGATGACTCGGATGAACTCACCAGTAAAGGCCGTATAGGCGTCGCCAGGGGGTGCCAGGGCGCGGCTGGTCTCGTCGCAGGCGGTCAATGTGCATGCGCCTTCGATCCTTGAGAGCTCGCTCAGCCCGGGCGGTGCACCCATGGCGCCTTCCAGAGCGCGTGCCGCGAAACAGCAGTCCAGGAACATCACCTTGGGGACGCCTGGCCGTGCCTCAGCCATCGCAAGGCGTACGTCCTCGTACCGGATGGCCGTATAGCTGTCGTCCAGGGTGGAGCTTGGGAGCGCGAGGCAGAACTTGTCGGAATCGTGCGGCAGGAGACCATGCCCGGCGTAGTAGACAAAGAGCAGGTCTTCAGCCCCTCGCGCAGCAGCGCGGATCGCACGGGGAACGGTGCGCGGGTCGTCATCACCGACAACGACCGCGCAGTTCCGCTCTGGCAGTCCCCACAGACCGGGATCGGTGAGCAGTTCCCGCAGGCGCCGCACGTTCTGTTCGACAGCGGGTAGATCATCAAGGTAGGTGTAGGCGGGCACACCGATCAGGACGACACGGGACTGCTCTGGATCCGGTGGCCGAGCCGTCATCAGCGATCTCCCGGTTCCCCCTCGGCAGGCGGTGACAGGCGGTCCAGGAGCGACCGAATCTCTTCCTCCGAACCCTCGGTGAGGGTAATGATCACGCCGTTGTGCTCGATCGTGATAGCGGCAGGACGTGAGCGTGTACCGCGCCAAGTCTTGAGCGCTACAGCCAGGCTGCCCATGCCGGCCACGGCGCTCGCGTCCGCCAACAGAACGTTGATGAGGTCAAAGACGCCGCCCATCTCACCAGGACGATCCGCCTGCTCGAAGCTCACCTGCGCATGTCGCATGAGCATCCCGTCCCGGGAGAGCCAACGATAAAGCGACTTGAGCTCTTGGCCGTCGGCATCAACAGTGCTGATCCTCAGATCCATGCTGCTCCCACGATCGGCGACGCCCAGGATCAATACTTCCGTAGAGGACTAGACCCCGACAAGCGGAATGAATGCCTCGGGCATATGCGATCTTGCACAATGACCTGCTCGGTGTGCTCAGGAGTGGCAGGGTTGTCGAGGCCCGCCAGCATGGCGCAGACGGGGTGTTCGACCTTGTCGCGACCGGGAGGACAAGCCCGCCACGTCCAGGCGACGCGGTAGGCAACCAGGCAGCAGAGCACTGGGCGCGTGCCCGGATGGATCGAACCGATGTCGCCGATCGAACGTACTCTTCTGCCGCCGTCAGCGCTGCTGGATCGCGATCCTGAGTCTCCGTCTGGTTGGGCCGATGGCAAGGCCGGCGTGCCGGAGATTGTTGGCGTCGCCCGGCACGGCCTGAGGCGGGACCTTCGGGGTGCGCGTCCCGGCTCAGAGCCCGAGCGCCCGCGTCACCCGTCGCGTCCAGCGTTGCCATATGGGACGGCTCGCTGAGGAGCTCCCGCCCCCGTGTCCCATCCGTCCTCACGACCGCGATGACATGGCGCGTCGCTGCACGTTAGGACCCGTCCCGCTACTGGCGCGCTCGTCGGCGAAACGGTGAGTCGGCAATGCGCCCTACCGGGGCCCGGTTGAGCCCTCCTGCCTGCGGTTCTGACGAGGAGGGTTACAGCACACGATGGCCTACCGTGCCTGGGCCTGCTGCTGCGGCCGACCTCCGGTAGGGCAGGGGAAGCGCGGCTTGGCGCGCCGGACCGGTTCCAGTTGGCCACTGTGGTCAAGGCGATGAGTGTGCGCGACCGACGCTGTGCTCACAAATCGGGCAGTTGGCGGTCGCCCGTGTCGTCGTGTCAGGCGTGATCACAGGCGGTCCGGAGTGATGGATGAGTGATAGAAGATCTTGAACGGAGATCAACTTCGGAGGATCAAAGCTCTGACCTGGGGAAACATGGAGCGGGTGACGGGAATCGAACCCGCGCTGTCAGCTTGGGAAGCTGAAGTTCTACCATTGAACTACACCCGCGTCGGCGGTCGGTGGGGCCGCCATGCTGTGGATACTGTACCGGATCGTTGGTGCGGGTTGGGTGGGATAGTTTTCTGGCGTGCTGCTCTCCGATCGTGACATCAGGGCCGAGCTCGAGTCTGGGCGGGTGAAGATCGACCCGTATGAGCCGGGGATGGTTCAGCCGTCCAGTGTGGACGTGCGGCTGGATCGGTGGTTCCGGGTGTTCGAGAACCACAAGTATCCGCATATCGACCCGGCTGTGGAGCAGCCGGACCTGACCCGGATGGTGGAGGTGGACGCCGAGGAGGCGTTCGTTCTGCATCCCGGGGAGTTCGTGCTGGCCTCGACGTACGAGGTGTTCGGGTTGCCGGACGATCTGGCGGCGAGGCTGGAGGGGAAGTCCAGCCTGGGGAGGCTGGGGCTGCTGACGCACTCGACGGCCGGGTGGATCGATCCGGGGTTCACGGGACATGTGACGCTGGAGCTGTCGAACGTGGCGACGCTGCCGATCAAGTTGTGGCCGGGGATGAAGATCGGGCAGATGTGTCTGTTCCGGACGAGTTCACCGGCGGAGTACCCCTACGGGGCGGAGCGGTACGGGTCGCGGTACCAGGATCAGCGGGGGCCGACGCCGTCGCGGTCGTACCTGAACTTCCATCGTACGAAGGTGTAGAACGTACTCGATTCGTGACCCCAACGTGACGAAACGCACCAAAAGATGAAACATGTTCTCTGAACGGGTAGTTTCGGGCGACGCACTGGTTTGGCGTCTGGTTGACGATCTCATTGCCTGAGGTCGCCACGTCCGGGCGCCTGGACGGATAAGGCGACCCGTTTCCGCGCCTCCCCCGGCCGTGGGAACCCGAAAGGAGATCGTGTCAGTACTCCGCGCGGAAAGCGTCACCAAACTCTTCGGCCGTAAGACGGCCGAGGCACAACGGAAACTCAAGGCGGGCGCCGATCTGAAGGCGATCCGGGACCTCGGGGTCACACCGGCGGTGGTGGACGCCTCGTTCGAAGTCCGCGAGGGTGAGATCTTCGTGGTCATGGGCCTGTCGGGGTCCGGGAAATCCACCCTGATCCGGATGCTGAACGGACTGCTCGGGGTCACCTCCGGGAGCGTCGAGATCGACGGCGTGGACATCGCGAAGATGCCGCCGAAGGCCCTGCGGGCGCTGCGGCAGAACAAGGTCAGCATGGTCTTCCAGCACTTCGCGCTCTTCCCCCACCGGACGGTTCTGGCGAATGCCGCCTACGGGCTGGAGGTCCGCGGCGTCCCGAAGGATGAACGAGAGAAGAAGGCTCGAGAGTTCCTGAGACTGGTCGGACTCGAAGGCTGGGAGGACAAGGTTCCTCGTCAGTTGTCGGGCGGCATGCAGCAGCGTGTGGGGCTCGCCCGGGCGCTCGCCGCGGAAACCGACATCATCCTGATGGACGAGGCGTTCAGCGCGCTGGACCCGCTGATCCGCCGGGAGGTCCAGGACCTCCTGCTGGATCTGCAGGGACAGTTCGGCAAGACGATCGTGTTCATCACCCATGATCTGAACGAGGCCATGCGCATCGGGGACCGCATCGCGGTGATGCGGGAGGGCCGGATCGTGCAGATCGGGACGGCCGAGGAGATCCTCACCGACCCGGCCAACGACTATGTCGCGCAGTTCGTGGCGGACGTGGACCGTACCAGGGTGCTGACGGCGTCCTCGGTCATGGAGAAGCCGCTGGTCACGGTGCTGTCGACGACGGGGCCGCGGACGGCGCTGCGCACGATGCGCGAGCACCAGACCTCGGCGGCGTTCGTGATCGGGCGGGACCGGAAGCTGATCGGCCGGGTCCGCGCCACGGTGATAGCGGACGCGGTTCAGGACAACGTCCAGAAGCTCGACGGGCTGATCGACCCGGAGGATCCGGAGCCCGTGGCGCCCGACACCCCCGTCGCGGACCTGTTCGTCCGGTGCGCAGAGAGCGACCTGCCCGTGCCGGTCGCGGACGAGGACGGGACGCTGATCGGCGTGATCCCGCGAGTGACGCTGCTGACGGCCCTCGGCGCGATCAACTCGAACGTGGACGAGGTCGTCGACGGGGGAGAGCCGGAGCTGGCGCTGACGAAGGAGGGCAGTGGCGTTGACGACTGACGTGCGCGCGATCGAGCTGCCCCGGGTGCCGGTCGGCGAGTGGTTCGACAGCATGGTGACCTGGTGCACCGACAACCTGGGGTGGCTGTTCGACGGGATCGGTTCGGCGATCGACGCGTCGGTCGTGGGGCTGACGGACGTGCTGACGGTCCTGCCGCCGCTGGCGCTGACGCTGGTGCTGGCGGTGCTGGCGCTGCTCGTGAGCGGCTGGAAGCTCAGCGCGTTCACGATCCTCGGCTTCGTGCTGATCGACAGCATGGAGCTGTGGGACGCCTCGATGGACTCCCTCGCCCTGGTGATCGTGGCGGCGGTGGTGTCGACGGCGATGTCGGTCCCGATCGGCATCGCGGCGGCCCGCAACGATGTGGTGAGCCGCATCGTCCGGCCGGTTCTCGACTTCATGCAGACCATGCCGGCGTTCGTCTACCTGATCCCGGCGATCTTCTTCTTCAGCATCGGGGCCGTCCCCGGCGTGGTCGCGACGGTGATCTTCTCGATGCCGCCGGGAGTGCGGCTGACCGAACTCGGCATCCGCGGCGTCGACCCGGAGATGGTCGAGGCGGGCGAGGCGTTCGGCACCCCGCCGAACCGGATCCTGACCCGCATTCAGATTCCGCTGGCGATGCCGTCGATCATGGCGGGCATCAACCAGCTGATCATGCTGTCGCTGTCGATGGTCGTCATCGCGGGCATGGTCGGCGCCGGCGGTCTCGGTGGAGTGGTGCTTGAGGGCATCAACCGAGTGGACGTCGCCAAGGGCTTCGAGGGCGGTATCGCGGTCGTCATCCTGGCGATCTACCTGGACCGCCTCACCGGTGCCCTCACCCATGGCCCGAGCATGCTCCGCGTGCTGTTCGCGCGCGGCAGGAACGGCCGCGGTACGGCCCACCGCGGCACGGCGGCGCCCACGGCGGAGCCGGCGGCCGAAAAGCAGCTCGTCGGCTGACGAACCCGCTCCCCCCATCTCTATACGCAGGTCAACGAAAGGACGGGAATGCGCTTCAAGTTCAAGGGTCTGGCCATTGCGGCGATGACACTGACGCTGGGGTTGAGCACCGCCGCGTGCGGCGACTCCGACTCGGGCTCCGGCGGCGGGGGAGAAGCCGACAAGAACATCACCATCGGCATGGTCGCCGGCTGGGCCGAGGGTGAGGCCGCGACGCAGCTCTGGAAGAGGCTGCTGACCGACAAGGGCTACAAGGTCGAAGTCAAGACCCTCGACACCGGGCCCCTCTACGCCGGCATGGCCAAGGGCGACGTCGACCTGTTCCTCGACGCCTGGCTGCCGGGCACCCACGAGGACTACTGGAAGCAGTACGGCGACAAGCTGGAGAAGGTCGGCGCGTGGTACGACTCGGCGCCGCTGACCATCGCGGTTCCGGAGTACTCGCCGCTGAAGTCGCTTGAGGACCTCAAGGGCAAGGGCGACCAGTACGGCGGCAAGATCGTCGGCATCGAGAAGAGCTCCGGCCTGTACCGGGTGTCGCAGGAGGAGATGCTCCCCGCGTACGGCCTGAAGGACGAGTACACGGTCGCGACGTCCTCGACGGCGGCGATGCTGACCGAGCTGAAGAAGGCGATCGACGCCAAGGAGGACATCGTCGTCACGCTGTGGCGGCCGCACTGGGCTTACTCGAAGTTCCCCATCCGTGACCTGGAGGACCCGAAGGGCGCGATGGGCAAGCCCGACGGCATCTACACGGTCGCCAGCAAGGGCTTCAGCGAGGAGCAGGCGGACGTCGCCGGCTGGCTCAAGAAGTTCAAGATGACCGACGAGCAGCTCGGGACTCTTGAGGACCTGATGGAGAACAAGTACAAGGGCAAGCCTGACCAGGCCGTGGACGAGTGGCTGAAGAACAACGCCTCGTTCGCGCAGTCGATGACGGGCTGACCGCCCGCTTCCGGGGACGTTCCGTCCCAAGGCGCCAGAGGGCCGTCCGGGTTTCCGGACGGTCCTCTGCCTTTTCCGCCCGTGCGGCGGCGTCCGGGCGGGCCGCCCGCGTCAGTGTGCGAGGCCGACGATGAACAGGACGGCCGTCAGTCCGAGCCCGGTGGCGCCCAGCGTCATCACGCGCGGGTGGACGCTGTGGGCCTCGGGCAGGATCTCGGCGGCGGACAGGTAGAGCAGGACGCCGGCGAACAGCCCGAGGTACGGCCCGAGGACGGCGTCCGGTACCTGCGCCAGCGTTCCCAGCGCCGCCCCGGCGATGGGGGCGGTGGCGTCGGCGAGCAGCAGCAGGACGGCGGGACGCCGGTCGCCGCGGTTCAGGGACGCGGCGGTGACGGTGTTGAACCCGTCCGCGAAGTCGTGCGCGACGACGGCGAGGGCCACGAAGATCCCCACTTCGGTCCCGGACTGGAAGGCGAGCCCGATGCTGAGGCCGTCGACGAGGCTGTGCGCGACGAGCGCGGACGCGGCGAGCAGCCCGGCCGGGCCGGCGGGGGCGTGCGCGTGGCCGTGGGCGTGCACGTGCGGGGCGTACTCGTGCTCGTGGGCCCGGTGGATCGCCACGGCCTGCTCCACGACGTGCAGCAGCAGGAACCCGGCCGCGAAGCCGATCATGGGCGCGGGGACGCCGAGCGGGCGGTGCCGCGTCATCTCCAGCGACTCGGGGATCAGGTCGAACGCGACGACTCCGAGCATCAGCCCGCCGGCCAGCCCGAGGACGAGGTGCCGGTTGTCGCGGACCCGCATCGCCGCCAAGCCCCCGGCGAGCGTCATCAGGAACGCGATCAGGGACACGAGGACGGCCATCCCTGGGTCTTACCAAGGTGGACCCGCCGCAACCGCTCCCGGTGCCCTGAAACGCCGTACGGGCCCCGGCGGCGGGCATGGTGCCGTCCGCTCGCCGTGGGGGCGCACGAGCGGACGGGCGGCCCACTCGAATTCGGCCTCGTCCACGACGGATGCCGCGAGCGGCGGACGGTGCAGCGTTGCCGCCCGCACCGCCCGTCCCCGGCATCCGAGATCGGAGACGGGAAGGACCCCCGGCCGAGGCGGTGGCCGAGGGTCCCTCCGTCGTCCGATGTCCGCTACTCGGCGGCCACGGGCTCCTTCTCCGGGGCGGTGCCCTCGCCCTTGATGGAGCGGATCAGGAGCTGGGAGACGTCGACGACCTCCAGGGACTCCTTGGCGTCGCCGGTGTTCTTCTTCTCGTTGATGGCGTCGCCCAGCATGACGAGGCAGAACGGGCAGGCGGTGGAGACGGTGTCGGGGTTGGTCTCCAGGGCCTCGTCCACGCGCTCGGTGTTGATGCGCTTGCCGATGCGCTCTTCCATCCACATCCGCGCGCCGCCGGCGCCGCAGCAGAAGCCGCGGTCCTTGTGGCGGTGCATCTCCTGGGTCTTGACGCCGGGGACGGTCGCCATGATGTCGCGCGGCTGCTTGTAGACCTTGTTGTGGCGGCCGAGGAAGCAGGGGTCGTGGTAGGTGATGTTCTCCTCGATCGGGGTGACCGGGGTGAGCTTGCCTTCCTCGACCAGGTGCGCGAGCAGCTGGGTGTGGTGGACGACCTCGTAGTTCCCGCCGATCTGCGGGTACTCGTTGGCCAGGGTGTTGAAGCAGTGCGGGCAGGTCGCGACGATCTTCTTGGCGCCCGCCTCGTTCAGCGTCTCGACGTTCTGCTGGGCGAGCATCTGGAAGACGAACTCCATGCCGAGGCGGCGGGCCGGGTCACCGGTGCACGCCTCCATGGGGCCGAGGACGGCGAACTTGACGCCCGCGATGTGCAGCAGTTCGGCGACGGCCTTGGTGGTCTTCTTGGCGCGGTCCTCCAGGGCGCCGGCGCAGCCGACCCAGAACAGGTACTCGGTGTCCTCGGGGAGCTTCTCGTCGGCGACCTCGACCTCGAAGTCCAGCTCCTCGATCCATTCGAGGCGCTTCATCTCGGACATGCCCCACGGGTTGCCCTTGTTCTCGAGGTTCTTCAGCATGACGCCGGCCTCGGACGGGAAACTCGACTCGATCATGACCTGGAAGCGGCGCATGTCCAGGATGTGGTCGATGTGCTCGATGTCGACCGGGCACTGCTCGACGCACGCGCCGCAGTTGGTGCAGGACCACAGGACGTCGGGGTGGATGACGCCGTCGTCGGCGACGAGTTCCTTGTCCACCTGCATGGCGAGCTTCTGCTCGTCGGTGAAGTTGCCGCGCGCCTCCTCCGAGGCGGTCAGGTACGGCGCCTTGGCGAGCGCGTGGTCGCGCAGTTCCAGGATGAGCATCTTCGGCGACAGCGGCTTGCCGGTGTTCCAGGCGGGGCACTGCGACTGGCAGCGACCGCACTCGGTGCAGGTCGCCATGTCGAGGAAGCCCTTCCAGGTGAAGTCCTCGATCTTGCCGCGGCCGAAGACGTCCTCGTCGGGGTCGGCCTCTTCGAAGTCGAGCGGCTTGCCGCCCGACATCATCGGCTGGGCGGCGCCGAGGCCGTCGGGGCTGCGCTTGAACATGACGTTCAGCGGCGCCAGGAAGATGTGCAGGTGCTTGGAGTGGACGACGAAGACCAGGAAGACGAGCGCGACGCCGATGTGCAGGAGGAGCCCGGCCGATTCGAGGATTTCGAGGGTGTCGTCGCTCATGCCCTCGAACAGGTTGCCGGCCACGTGGGAGAAGTAGGCGGCCTTGTTGTAGCCGAAGTTGCCGCGGGCGACCTCGACGCCCCGGAAGAAGAACATCGTCCAGATCACGTTGAAGATCATGAAGAGCGTGATCCAGGCGCCGGACAGGTGCGAGCCCTTGAACCGGGACTGGCGGCCGATGCGCTTCGGCGAGTCCTTGAACCGGATCGCGGTGAAGGTGACCAGGCCGGCGAGGCAGGCGAGGGCGATGGTGTCCTGGACGAAGCCGATCGGGCCCCACGTCTGCAGGCCGGGGATGTGCGCGTCGAGCCCGAACAGCAGCTGGACGGCCGCTTCCCCGTAGACGGTGGCGAGCAGGAAGAAGGCCCACATGACGGCGAAGTGGGCGGCCCCGGCGACGGTCCACTTCAGCAGCTTGCGCTGGCCGAGGACCTCGACGGCCTGGCCCTCGATGGCCTTCTTGGGCTCCCGCTTGAGTTGCAGCGTCCGTTCAGGGTCGGGCTGGCCGCTCTTGGCGATCTGGTAAAGGAACAGCACCCGCCGACCGGCGAGCGCCAGAGCGACCGCCGTTCCGGCGAGCCCAATGACCAACGTGATCCAGAACACTGTTCCGTCCTCCTGGGGTACGGGCGATGGCAGTCAGCGTAGGGCTCGCGACAGACTGCTCTTCATCCGGGGCCCGAATACTACTCGGTAGTAGCTTATGCGTCACATTCGCAGGTCACCCACGTTACGGCCATCCGAGGCCATTCACGCACCGTCCTGGCGTCACGCATCCCCACACCTTATGGATTCCCCGCGTCGATGAGTATCGGGCGGTCCCCGAGTCCATATCAACGGGCGGTGACCGTCCAGCCGGAATCCCGTCCAGTGGTACGCCGCCGGACCGTTCTACGGAGGATCCGAATGACCTCGATGCCCGACCTCGCGCCCGCCGCGCAGCGCATGGCCGACCTGCTCGCGGGCGTACGCGACTACCAGCTCACCGCGCCGACGCCGTGCGAGGGCACCTCGCTCGGCGCGCTCATCGACCACGTCAACGGGCTGACCCAGGCCTTCACGTGGGCGGCCGCGAAGAACTTCCCGGACGGCGCCTCGCCGCCCCCGTCCGCCGACGCGGCCGGCCTGCCCCCGGACTGGCGCACCCGCATCCCCGAACAGCTCGACGCGCTCGCCGCCGCCTGGCGCTCCCCCGACGCCTGGCGGGGGATGACGAAGGCCGGCGGCATCGACCTGCCCGGCGAGCAGGCCGGCCATGTCGCGATGAACGAGCTGGTCGTGCACGGCTGGGACATCGCCCGCGCCAGCGGCCAGCCCTACGACGCCGGCAAGGACGAGATCGAGTCCTGCCTCGCCTTCGTCGCGCCGGCCGTGGAGGAGAGCGGCGGCCAGGGCGTCGAGGGCCTGTTCGGCCCCGCCGTCGACGTCCCCGACAACGCCCCTGCCGTGGACCGGCTGATCGCCCTCACCGGCCGCGACCCGTCCTGGGCCGCCCCGGACGGATGACCCGAGGCGGGCCTTCGAGCGGGCCCGGCGCGCCGGGCGCGGGGCACGGGAGGTTTTACCCCGGGTCACCTAGCCCCTGATCTCACGTTTTGTGACGATTGCAGAGAGGCGCGGGATCGGGGGGAGGAAGACATGGCCGACACCGCCGCCACACCGCAATGGCATGTCGTCGGCGACTGGTTCGACGTCTGCAAATGCACCATCCCGTGCCCGTGCACCTACGCGCAGCCTCCTACGTCCGGGGACTGTGACGGCGTGCTGGCATGGCACATCCGCGAAGGGCGGTACGGGGACGTCACGCTCGACGGCCTCAACGTCGTGATGCTGGGCTCGTTCGTCGGGAACGCGTGGGGCGAGCACTCCGACGCCTACGCGGCCGTCTTCATGGACGAGCGCGCCGACGACTCCCAGCGCGAAGCGCTCGGGAAGATCTTCGGCGGAGAGGCCGGGGGCTGGCCCGCCCAGTTCGTGGAGATGTTCGGTCCCGAGATGAGGGGACTCGAATACTCGCCCATCACGATCTCGGTGGACGAGGACCTCGCCACATGGAACGCGGAGGTTCCCGGCCGGGTCGTGGCGAGGGCCGAGGCCCTCACCGGTCCCACGGCCCCCGAGGGGGCGCGGGTCCAGACGATCAATCCGCCCGGTTCCGAAACCGGTCCGGGGCAGGTCGCCACCTGGGGCCGGGCGCTCGCCGACCAGGTCGACGCCTACGGGTTCGCCTGGGATTGGGAGGGTCGCTCCAGCAAGCACATCCCGTTCGACTGGAGCGGACCCGGGTGAGGGCGCCGGCGCGGACGCGTCAGCGGAGACCCGCCGCCCGGCCCGCGCCCCACGAGGTCGTGTTCGTCGGGGTCCTCGTCGTCATCTCCGCGATCGCGTGGCTGGCGGTCCACCACCTGGCCACGCCGGACATGCGCGCCGGGATCCTGACCGGCGGCGCCCGCCCCGGCCACGCCGGTGACGGGATGCCGGGGATGCGGATGGACCACTCCATGAGCGCGGGCCTGTTCCTCGGCACCTGGTTCGTGATGATGGCGGCGATGATGCTCCCCGCGGCGACACCGGTGATCGTCCGGATCGACCGGCTGCTGCGCCGGCGGGGCCGGGCGCGCACGACGGCGTACCTGCTGGCGGCCGGTTACCTGGTCGTGTGGGCGGCGGCGGGGGTGGCGGCGTACGGCCTGTTCACGGTCTTCCAGTCGACGGTGGCGGCAGGCGACTCGCCGGCGGCCGTGCGCGCGGGCGCCGTGGTGCTGGTGTTCGCGGGCGCCTACCAGCTCACTCCGCTGAAGCGGGCATGCCTGCGCCAGTGCCGTTCACCGCTCGCCGTCGTCGTCCGCCATGGAGAGCGGATCACGGCGAGCCCCTCGGGCGCGTTGCTCGTCGGCGTCCACCACGGGGCCTTCTGCCTGGGATGCTGCTGGGCGCTGATGGCCGTGCTGCTCGCCGCGGGGATGATGAGCCTCGTCTGGATGGGGATCATCGCCGCCGTGGTCCTCGTGGAGAAGGTCTGGCGGTACGGGGAACTGGTGAGCCGGCCGCTGGGCGCCGCGATGATCGGCCTCGGCCTCGTCCTGGTCGCCGCGCCCGGCCTGGCGCCCGCCCTGACCTAGACCCTTTCGAAGATCGCGGCGAGGCCCTGGCCGCCGCCGATGCACATCGTCTCCAGGCCGTAGCGGGCCTCGCGGCGGTGCATCTCGCGGGACAGGGTCGCGAGGATGCGGGCGCCGGTGGCGCCGACGGGGTGGCCGAGGGAGATGCCGGAGCCGTTGACGTTGACGCGGTCCCAGTCGGCGTCCTTGAGGCCCCACTCGCGGGTCACGGCGAGGACCTGTGCGGCGAACGCCTCGTTCAGCTCGATGAGGTCGATGTCGGCGAGGGCGAGCCCGGCCCTTTCCAGCGCCTTCGCGGTGGCGGGGACGGGGCCGATGCCCATCGTGCGGGGCGGCACGCCGGCGCGGGCCCACGACACCAGCCGGACGAGCGGGCGCAACCCCAGCTCGGCGGCGCGTTCGGGGGTGGTGACGACGCAGGCGGCGGCCGCGTCGTTCTGGCCGCTGGCGTTGCCCGCGGTGACGGTGGCCTGGTCGTCGGACCTGCCGAGGACGGGACGCAGCTTCGCCAGGCCCTCGACCGTCGTGCCGGGACGCGGGTGCTCGTCGGTGTCGACGACCGTGTCGCCCTTACGCGACCGGACGGTCACCGGCACGATCTCCTCGGCGAACACCCCGGACTCCTGGGCCGCGACGGCGCGCTGGTGCGAACGCACCGACAGCTCGTCCTGCTCCTCGCGTCCGATGCCGTACTCGCGCCGCAGGTTCTCCGCGGTCTCCAGCATCCCGCCGGGGACCGGGTGGTTGACGCCGCCCGCGGTGACGCGGCCCTGGGCGAGCGCGTCGTGCAGTTCGAGGGACGGGCCGCGGACGCCCCAGCGCGCCTGCGTCGTGTAGAACGGCGCGTTGCTCATGCTCTCGGCCCCGCCCGCGATGATCAGGTCGCTGACGCCGAGCTGGACCTGCATCGCGGCGTCCAGGACGGCCTGGAGGCCCGATCCGCAGCGCCGGTCGATCTGAGTGCCGCCGACCTCGATGGGGAGCCCGGCGTCGAGCGCGGCGACGCGTCCGATGGCGGGGGCGTCGGCGGTGGGGTAGCAGTGACCGAGGACGACCTCGTCGACCGCGTCGCCGGGCAGGCCGGTGCGTTCGGCGAGCGCGCGGATGACGGTGGCGGCGAGCTCGACGGGCGGGACGGTCTTCAGCACCCCGCCGAACCGGCCGATCGGGGTACGCAGCGGCTCGCAGATGACCGCTTCACGCATGTTCGCTCCTCAACTCGGGGTGCCGACGGCGCACCTCGAAGGTTACGGCCCGGGTCCGGGCCGGGCGCCGCCGGGCTTCCGTCCAGTGGAGGCCGCCGCCCGGACGTGAGGCGGACCGCGCCCGGGGTAGCCCTGGCGTGGAGCGTCCCGCCCTGGGACGCTCATCAGGATCCGGGAGGACGCGATGACGAGGCTGCCGATGAAAATGCTCAAGACGTTGCTCGCCGCGATGCTGGCCCTGACCCCTGCGTCGGTTCCGACCGCCATGGCGGTGGCGGGGGTTCTGGGCGCCACCGCCGCGGTGACGGCCGGCTGTGGCGGCGGTGGTGGTGACGAGGACGGCGGTGACGAGGACGGCGGCGGCGGGAACGACCAGGAGAACGAGAACGACGGGGGCGACGACGACTGACGGTGAGTGCGCCCCGGCGCGATAGGCGCCGGGCACGCCCCCACTATCCTGCCGACGGACTCGGGAGGCGGCAGTGCAGAGCGGCAGTGTGGGGCAGCGGTGGGCGCGGGACGTGCGGACGATCCGGGTGATCGGCGCCGGGGCGATGGGGCGCGGCATCGCGCAGTTCGCGGCGGCGGGCGGGCTGACGGTGGAGCTGGCCGACGTGCGGGCGGAGGCCGTGGCCGACGCGATCGAATACATCTCCGGCATGTTCGACAAGCTCGCCGGCAAGGGGCGGATGGCCGGGGACGAGGCGGAGGCCGCCAAGGCGAGGCTGCGGCCGGTCGGTGAGCCGCTCACGCCGTTCCAGCAGTGCGATCTCGTCATCGAGGCGGTGCGCGAAGACCTGGACACCAAGCGGGAACTGTTCTCGGCACTGGAGAAGGTGTGCCCCGAGCACACGATCCTGGCCACCAACACCAGTTCGCTGCCGGTGACGGCGATCGGGGCCGCGCTCAACGACCCGTCCCGGATCGCGGGCCTTCATTTCTTCAATCCGGTGCCGCTGATGCGGCTGGTCGAGGTGATTCCGGGCGCGCGGACGGCCGAGTGGATCCCGGGCGCGCTGGCAGAACTCGTCCAGCGCCTCGGGCATGAACCGGTGCTCGCGCCAGACGCGCCTGGCTTCCTCGTCAACCACGCGGGGCGCGGCCTGGTGACGGAGGCTCTGCAGATCCTCTCCGAAGGTGCCGCCGAGCCCGTGGACATCGACCGCATCGCGCGGGACGTCCTCGGCCTGAAGATGGGGCCCTGCGAGCTGCTCGACCTCACGGGGATGGACGTGTCGCACCCGGTGATGGAGTCCATCTGGACGGGTTTCTACACCGAGCCGCGGTTCCGTCCGTCCAGGCTCGGGCGGGCCCGGATGGAGGCGGGCCTGTTCGGACGCAAGACGGGCGAGGGTTTCTACAAGTACGTGGACGGGGCCAAGCAGGAGCCGCCCGAGGTCAAGGCACCGGCCGTGGAGGCTCGCCCTGTCTGGGTGCACGGCGACGTCCGCGAAGAGCTGGGGGCGCTGCTTTCAACGTCCGGTGTCGAGGTCGAGGCAGGGGACGAGCCGTCCGGCCGAGCCGTCGTGCTCGTCGCACCGTTCGGGCGCAGCACCGTCGAGACCGCACGCGCCGAGGGCCTTCCCCAGGAGCGCACCTTGGGCGTTGACCCGTTCGGTGGGTTCTTCACCCGTCTGACCGTGTCCGTGCACCCGGGTGTCGACAAGGAGACCGGTCGGGCCGGTCTCGCGGCCCTCGGCGCTACGGGACGTCCCGTCACCGTCGTCCGGGACGCCCCCGTGCCCGTCGCTCAGCGGCTTGTCGCATCGATCGTGAACGTGGGCTGCGGCATCGCGGAGCAGAGGCTCGCCCGTCCCGAGGACATCGACACCGCCGTCCGGCTCGGGCTCGGCTACCCGCGCGGTCCGCTGGAGTGGGGCGAGAACGCCGGGGCGGGCCGCGTCCTGGAGATCCTGCGGGGCCTGCACACCGCCACCGGCGACCCGCGCTACCGTCCGAGCGCCTGGCTGGCCGAACGGGCGGCGCTCGGCCTGCCGCTGACCGAGACGGGCACCGGCCCGTCCGACCTCACGTCCTGACGGCCCTGCGCAGGCCCCCCGCCACCGGGCGAGGGGCCTGACGGGATGGGAGCCCCGGTCAGAACGGGAGCTTCGCGGGCGGCGCGGGCTTGGTGTCGGTCCAGCCCATGTCGCGGATGGCCGTGTAGTCGATGACGAACCCGGGCCGGCGGTCCTTGTAGGGGCCGCCCGCCTTGGTCAGCACGTACTGCGAGGCCAGCACCTCGCCGGTCTCCTTGTCGAAGACGAGCTCCTTGCGGGCCTTGTACGTGCCCTGCCGCTCCGGCGGCGTACCCGTCTCGCCGGTGATCTCGATGGTCCGGCTCGCGGACGCCAGCGCGACGCCCCTGCGGCCGAGCGGGTCGACGACCTCACCGATCGCCTCCACGCCGGGCACCGCCGTCGCCGCACGCATCAGCCCGGCCCGCACCTTCGGCGGAACCGGCGAGTTCGCGATGAGCCCTCCGACCACGCCGAGCTTCGAGAAGGAGTCGAACTCGCGCTTGGGCAACGGCCCTCGCTTCTCCTCCAGCTCCTTCAGCTTCTCGGGCGACGGCAGTCCCACGGCGCGCCATCGCATGGCCTCGTCGGTGAGGAACTTCTCGGTGAGCTTCTCCGGGTCGGCCGGCAGATTCTGCAGTTCCTCGGTGGTCATCCGGCCGTACCACTCGCCGCCGCCCGACGGGTCGGAGGGCTCGACGTCCCACGCCGTCTTCTCCGCCGTGTTCAGGGTGAGCCACTTGTCGCCCGACCACGCCTTGATCTTCGTCGGGGATCCGGCCTTCTTCCACGCCGCCAAGTCGTCCGGTGTCTGCGGACGGGCCGGGAGCATGCGCCAGGCGCCGCCCGCCGCGGAGCCGGGCTCGGCACCCGTCCACCGGAAGGACTCCGTGTGCGCACCGACCATCACGTACGAGCCCGTGTCGGCCTGCACGACGTACGACTGGCCGCCGACATCGTCGGAGAACCAGTACTTGCCGATCTCCTGCTTCGCCGCGTTCTCCGCCGCGACCAGGACGGCCTCCTTGCCGAGGTTCACCTCGCCCTGCGGACCGCCCCCGGCGACACCGCCTCCGGTGGACGGGCCCCCCGACCCGACGGCGGCGATCGCGACCGCGGTGGCGGCGCCGACGGCGACCACGCCGAGCCCCGCCCTGAGCCGCCATCCGGACCGGGCGGACCGGGGCGCCCCGAACATCCGGGCGCGGACCTCGGCCGTCTCCCGCGGCGCCGGCGGGACGGGCTCTCCGTAGGCCTCCTTGATCATCCGCAGCTCATCCATGGTCGTCCTCCAGATCATGCATCGGGTTCGTCCCGCCCAGCGCCTCGCGCAGCTTTCTCCGCGCCCGGTTCAGCCGCGATCCGACCGTCCCGTACGGGATGTCCAGCGCGGCGGCCACCTCCTGGTGGCTCAGGTCGGCGAGCGCGACCAGCAGCAGGACGTCCCGGTCTCCGGCCGGCAGACCGGCGATCGCACCGGCCAGCCGGCCCCGCAGGCCCTGGGCGCTGACCCGCGCGTCGACCCGGTCCGCGGGCCCGTCCGCGTCCTGGGCGGCGCCGAGCCGCGCGCGGGCCCTCAGCCCACGCACCTCGCTGCGGCGGTGCCTGCCGATGACGTTCGTCGCGATGCCGTACAGCCAGGTCCGCACGGCCGCCCGGGACTCGTCGTAGCGGGCCCGGCCGCGGAACGCCTCCAGGAACGTCTGGGACGCGACGTCGGACGCGGCGTCCGGGCCGAGCCGCCGGGCGGCGTAGCCGTGGATCTCGGCGAAGTACGCGTCGAAGATGGCGCCGAACCGTTCGGGGTCGCGCAGGGACGTCCGCAGGACGGCGGAATCGTCCGCCCGCCCCGGGCCCCCGTCCCGGGGCGGATCTGCGGTGAGTGGCTCCCCTGTCATGTTCTGCCTTTCCGTGGCGCGGATGGCGGTCACTCCCGTATCACCCGCACGCCGCGTCTGCTTTCACGGCATCATGCGACTTCCTCCTCGTGGTGGACGAGAGCCGCGCGGCCCTCCTCCGTGCGACCGATCTCTCGTCGCGGGACCCCGATCCCGGGAACCGGAATACGGGGCTCAATCGTCCTGTTGAAGAGAACGTCAGCAAAGTTGAGTCCGGTCGACTCAAGTCATTTGACAACATGGGACCGTCCGGGCAACCTTGCGAACAGCAACCGAACCGGCCGCGCCCCGGGGGCGACCGGGACGCGTCAGCACCGGAACTGCGAACAAGCACCGGGACCGATACACCGGAGAACGACGGAGGACGAGAACATGGCACGTGCGGTCGGCATCGACCTCGGGACGACCAACTCGGTCGTCGCGATTCTGGAGGGCGGCGAGCCCACCGTCATCGCGAACGCGGAGGGGTCGCGGACCACACCGTCCGTCGTCGCGTTCGCCAAGAACGGCGAGGTTCTGGTCGGAGAGGTCGCCAAGCGCCAGGCGGTGACCAACGTGGACCGGACGATCCGTTCGGTCAAGCGCGAGATGGGCACCGACTGGAAGACCACCATCGACGGCAAGGACTTCAACCCGCAGCAGATGAGCGCGTTCGTGCTGCAGAAGCTCAAGCGCGACGCCGAGTCCTACCTGGGCGAGACCGTCACCGACGCGGTCGTCACGGTTCCCGCCTACTTCTCCGACCACCAGCGCCAGGCCACCAAGGAGGCCGGGCAGATCGCGGGCCTGAACGTCCTGCGCATCATCAACGAGCCGACCTCGGCCGCGCTGGCGTACCACCTGGAGAAGGAGAACGAGGCCACCATCCTGGTCTTCGACCTGGGCGGCGGCACGTTCGACGTGTCCCTGCTGGAGGTCGGCGACGGGGTCGTCGAGGTCAAGGCCACCAGCGGCGACAATCACCTGGGCGGCGACGACTGGGACCAGAAGGTCGTCGACTGGCTGGTCGAGAAGTTCAAGAACGCCAACGGCGTCGACCTGGGCAAGGACAAGATGGCACTCCAGCGGCTGCGCGAGGCCGCGGAGAAGGCGAAGATCGAGCTGTCCGGTTCGTCCGAGACGCAGATCAACCTGCCCTACATCACCGCGTCGGCCGAGGGTCCGCTGCACCTGGACGAGAAGCTCACCCGGGCCGAGTTCCAGCGGATGACCTCCGACCTGCTCGACCGGACCAAGGCGCCGTTCCAGTCGGTGCTCAAGGACGCCGGCATCACCGTCGACGGCATCGACCAGGTCGTCATGGTCGGCGGCTCGACCCGGATGCCCGCGGTGTCGGACCTGGTCAAGGAGCTGACCGGCGGCAAGGAGCCGAACAAGGGCGTCAACCCCGACGAGGTCGTCGCGATCGGCGCCAGCCTGCAGGCCGGCGTGCTCAAGGGCGAGGTCAAGGACGTCCTGCTGCTGGACGTGACCCCGCTGAGCCTCGGCATCGAGACCAAGGGCGGCATCTTCACCAAGATCATCGAGCGGAACACCACGATCCCGACCAAGCGGTCGGAGACGTTCACCACCGCCGACGACAACCAGCCGTCCGTGGAGATCCAGGTCTACCAGGGCGAGCGCGAGATCGCCGCGTACAACAAGAAGCTCGGCACCTTCCAGCTCACCGGTCTGCCGCCGGCGCCGCGCGGCGTCCCGCAGATCGAGGTCACCTTCGACATCGACGCCAACGGCATCGTGAACGTCAGCGCGAAGGACCAGGGCACCGGCCGCGAGCAGTCGATGGTCATCACCGGAGGCAGCGCGCTGCCGAAGGATGACATCGAGAAGATGATGCGCGACGCCGAGGACTACGCCGAGGAGGACCGCAAGCGCCGCGAGGAGGCCGAGGTCCGCAACCAGGCCGACACCCTCGCGTACTCGACCGAGAAGTTCCTGCGGGAGAACGACGAGAAGGTCCCGGAGGAGATGAAGACCGAGGTCAACGACGCGGTCGCCGAGGTCAAGAAGGCGCTTGAGGGCACCGACGTCGACGCGATCAAGGGCAGCGCCGAGAAGCTGGCGCAGGTCAGCCAGAAGATGGGCGCCGCCATGTACGCGCAGAACCCCGAGGGCGCTCAGCAGCCGGGCGGCGAGGACGCCGGCCCGACGGCCGACGCCCAGGGCGGTGACCAGCAGGACGACGAGGTCGTCGACGCCGAGATCGTCGACGAGGACAAGCCGAAGGGTGAAGCATCGTGACGTCCTCCTCTGGAGAGGGCGAGGAGAAGGAGGGCCCGGTGATCCGCGACAAGCGGCGCATCGATCCCGAAACGGGGGAAGTCCGGGTGCAGGCGGCGGAGCCGCCCGCCCCGGAGGCCCCGGCGAACGGGGGCGCCGAGGTTACGGACGAGGAGGTCGCCTCGCTGAAGAATCAGTTGGCGGAGCGTCTCGCAGACCTCCAGCGGCTGAAGGCCGAATACGACAACTACCGCAGGCGCGTCGAGCGCGACCGGGTCGCGGTCCGCGAGCAGGCCGTCGGGCAGGTCCTGTCCGAACTGCTCCCGGTCCTGGACGACATCGGGCGCGCCCGTGACCACGACGAGCTCACCGGCGGCTTCAAGTCCGTCGCCGAGAGCCTGGAGGCGGTCACCGGCAAGCTCGGCCTGGTGCGGTACGGCGAGAAGGGCGAGCCCTTCGACCCGACCGTGCACGAGGCGCTCATGCACTCGCTCTCGCCGGATGTGACCGAGACGAGTGTCGTGGACGTCCTCCAGCCCGGCTACCGCATGGGCGAGCGGATACTGCGGGCAGCACGCGTCGCGGTGGCCGATCCCGAGCCCGAGGCCGCCGCAGAGCCCGGCGACGAAGCGGGTGACGGCGGCGAGTGATCCCCCGGCCCGGCGCCGAGGGGTCTTGGGGGTTCGTCCCCCGGAAGGACCCGGTGCCCCGTCCCGGCCGCGACGGCCGGGACGGGACCGCCGGGGCACGTGAAGGCATGTGGCAAGTGGCGATAGCAGAAGGCGGGGCGCCGTGAGCACCAAGGACTACCTGGAGAAGGACTACTACAAGGTCCTCGGTGTCGCGAAGACGGCCTCGCAGGAGGAGATCAAGAAGTCCTACCGGAAGCTGGCCCGCAAGTACCACCCGGACGCCAACAAGGGCGACACCGACGCCGAGGACCGCTTCAAGGAGGTCTCCGAGGCCTACGACGTCCTGTCGGACGACAAGCGCCGCAAGGAGTACGACCAGGTGCGGTCGATGCCGGGCGGTTTCCGCGGCCAGCAGGGCGGCGGCGGCTTCCCCTTCGACTTCGGCGACCTGTTCGGGCAGCCCGGCAGCGGCGGCGGAACGCAGACGGGCGGCGCCGGGGAGCGCATCGGCGACCTGTTCGGCGGCCTGTTCGGCCGCGGCGGCGGCGGAACCCGCACGACGGGCACCACGCGGCGCGCGAGGCGCGGCGCGGACGTCGAGACCGAGGTGACGCTGTCGTTCGGACGTGCCATGAACGGCGTGACCGTCCCGATCAAGCTGACCAGCGAGGCCCCCTGCAACGGCTGCCGCGGGACCGGCGCCAAGGCCGGCACCGTGCCGCGGGTGTGCCCGAACTGCGAGGGCACCGGGCACGAGACCCGCAACCTGGGCAACTTCGGCTTCCAGGAGCCGTGCAAGGAGTGCCACGGCCGCGGCCTCGTCGTCGACGACCCGTGCCCGATCTGCCACGGCAGCGGCCGCGCCACCGGCACCCGCACCATCCAGGCCCGCATCCCGGCGGGCGTCGCCGACGGCCAGAAGATCCGGCTCAAGGGCAAGGGCGCGCCGGGCGAGAACGGCGGTCCGCACGGCGACCTGTACGTCAACATCAAGGTGCAGCCGCACCGGGTGTTCGGCCGCACCGGCGAGAACCTCACGCTGACCGTCCCGGTCACGTTCCCCGAGGCCGCGCTGGGCGCGGAGATCAGGGTGCCGACGTTCCAGGGGCAGCCCGTCACGCTGCGCCTGCCGGAGAGCACGCCGAACGGCCGCACGTTCCGCGTCAAGGGCCGCGGCGCCCCCCGGCGCGACGGCACCAAGGGCGACCTGCTGGTCACCGTCGACGTCCAGGTCCCGCAGAACCTCGACGACCAGGCACGCGAGGCCCTCGCCCGGCTCCGCGCCGCGGGCACCGGCGACGACCTGCGCGCCGACCTCCTCCAGCAGGCACGACAGGAGTAGGGCGATGGATCCGTTCGGCGATGAGACACCGGTCTATGTGATCTCGGTGGCGGCGCAGCTGTCCGGGCTGCATCCGCAGACGCTGCGGACCTATGACCGGATGGGGCTGGTGTGCCCGGGCCGGACGGCGGGACGGGGCCGCCGCTACTCGATGCGCGACATCGTGATGCTCCGCGAGATCCAGCGGCTCTCGCAGGAGGAGGGCATCAACCTGTCCGGCATCAAGCACATCCTGGAGCTGCAGCGCGACAACGTGCGGCTCCGCGAGGAGCTCGGCAAGGCGCACGCGGCGCTGGAGGAGCTCGCCAACGAACTCGAATCGACCCGTTCCGTCGCGGCGCGGCTGGCGCAGCAGCGGCGGCACGGCGAACAGGGCGGCACTCCCGGTTCCGACCTGGTGCCCATCAGGGCTACGAGTGTCGTGGTCTGGCACGAACGCAACCGGGAATAGGAATCGAAAGCTTTTACCGGGGGGCCTGGGGGGTCGTCCCCCCAGAATGAGACGCGGGACTGGGGACATGGACTACAAGCTGACGCAGAAGAGCCAGGAGGCGGTTTCGGTCGCGGTCCGGCGGGCCGCGGCCGAGGGACACCCCGAGGTGGAGCCCCAGCATCTGCTGGTCGCGCTGATCGCCCTGGCGGACGGCACGGCGGTGCCGCTGCTGGAGGCCGTCGGCGCGGACTGGCAGGCGATCAGGCGGCGCGCCGAGGAGCAGCTCGCGGCGAAGCCGAAGGCGCAGGGCTCCACGGTGGCGACGCCGCGCCTGTCGGGGCAGCTCCAGCGGTCGATCAACACGGCGGCGAACCGGGCCCAGCAGCTGGAGGACGACTACGTCTCGACCGAGCATCTGCTGGTCGGGCTCGCGGCGGACGGGGGCCCGGCGGCGGGCCTGCTGAAGGAGTTCGGCGCGACGCCGCAGGCGCTGCTGGACGCCTTCGAGAAGGTGCGCGGCCACGCCCGCGTCACCACCGAGAACCCGGAGGGCACCTACCAGTCGCTGGAGAGGTACGGCGTCGACCTGACGGCGGCGGCCCGCGACGGCCGGCTCGACCCGGTGATCGGGCGCGACTCGGAGATCCGCCGGGTCGTGCAGGTGCTGTCGCGGCGGACGAAGAACAACCCGGTGCTCATCGGCGAGCCCGGCGTCGGCAAGACCGCCGTCGTGGAGGGCCTGGCGCAGCGCATCGTCGCGGGGGACGTCCCCGAGTCGCTGCGCGGCAAGAAGCTCGTCTCGCTCGACCTGAGCGCCATGGTCGCGGGCGCGAAGTACCGCGGCGAGTTCGAGGAGCGGCTGAAGGCCGTCCTGAACGAGATCAAGGAGAGCGACGGGCAGATCGTCACGTTCATCGACGAGCTGCACACCGTCGTCGGGGCGGGCGCCGCCGAGGGCGCGATGGACGCCGGCAACATGCTGAAGCCGATGCTGGCCCGCGGCGAGCTGCGCATGATCGGCGCGACGACGCTGGACGAGTACCGCGAGCGGATCGAGAAGGACGCGGCGCTGGAGCGCCGGTTCCAGCAGGTCTTCGTCGGCGAGCCGACCGTGGAGGACACGATCGCGATCCTGCGCGGGCTGAAGGGCCGCTACGAGGCGCACCACAAGGTGCAGATCAACGACTCGGCGCTGGTGTCGGCGGCGGCGCTGTCGGACCGCTACATCACGTCCCGGTACCTGCCGGACAAGGCGATCGACCTCGTCGACGAGGCCGCGTCCCGGCTGCGCATGGAGATCGACTCCCGGCCCGTCGAGATCGACGAGCTGCAGCGCAACGTGGACCGCCTGAAGATGGAGGAGATGAACCTGTCCAAGGAGACCGACGAGGCGTCCCGGCAGCGCCTCGACCGGCTCCGCGCCGACCTGGCCGACAAGCAGGAGCATCTGACCGGCCTCGTCGCCCGCTGGGACAAGGAGAAGGCCGGCCTGAACCGCGTCGGCGAGATCAAGGAGCGGATCGACCAGCTGCACGGCGAGGCGGAGCGCGCCCAGCGCGACGGCGACCTGGAGACGTCCGCGCGGCTCACCTACGGCGAGATCCCCGAGCTGGAGAAGCAGCTGGAGGAGGCCTCCGAGGCCGCCGAGAACCGCGACGCGATGGTCAAGGAGGAGGTCGGCCCGGACGACGTCGCCGACGTGGTCGCGTCCTGGACGGGCATCCCCGCCGGGCGCCTCCTCGAAGGGGAGACGGCGAAGCTGCTCCGCATGGAGGACGAGCTCGGCAAGCGCCTGATCGGCCAGGGGGCCGCCGTCCGCACCGTGTCGGACGCGGTTCGCCGCGCCCGCGCGGGCATCTCCGACCCGGACCGCCCGACCGGCTCGTTCCTGTTCCTCGGCCCGACCGGCGTCGGCAAGACGGAACTGGCGAAGGCGCTCGCGGAGTTCCTGTTCGACGACGAGCGGGCGATGACCCGCATCGACATGAGCGAGTACTCCGAGAAGCACAGCGTGGCCCGGCTCGTCGGCGCCCCGCCCGGATACGTCGGCTACGAGGAGGGCGGGCAGCTCACCGAGGCCGTCCGGCGCCGCCCGTACTCGGCGGTGCTGCTGGACGAGGTGGAGAAGGCGCACCCGGAGGTGTTCGACATCCTCCTCCAGGTCCTCGACGACGGCCGGCTCACCGACGGGCAGGGCCGCACGGTCGACTTCCGCAACGCGATCCTGATCCTCACGTCCAACATCGGTTCGCAGTTCCTCGTCGACCCGACGCTGGAGAACGGCGCGAAGCGCGAGGCGGTCTGGAACGCCGTCCGGAACTCGTTCAAGCCGGAGTTCCTCAACCGCCTCGACGACGTGATCCTGTTCGACGCGCTGTCCACCGCCGAGCTGACCCGGATCGTGGACCTCCAGGTCGACAAGCTGGCCGAGCGCCTCGCGGAGCGGCAGCTCACGCTGAAGGTGACCGACGCGGCCCGCGAGTGGCTGGCGATGACCGGCTACGACCCGCTGTACGGGGCACGTCCGCTGCGCCGCCTCGTCCAGACGGCGATCGGCGACCAGCTCGCCCGCGAACTCCTCGCCGGCGACGTCCGCGACGGCGACGAGGTGGTCGTCGACCTCGACGAGCCCGCCGACCGCCTGACCGTCGAACCCACCCGAGGCCTGACCCTCACCAAGTAACCGTCCCCGGCCGCCTGGCCCACCCGGGCGGCAACCCCATTCAACACATTGTCGGCTCGACATGAGACAGTCGAACGAAGATTCGAGTCAGGGCCGGAGTGTGGAGATGTCAAGATCACCCTCGTACTCTGACAGCATGGACACGGTCAGCCCCGAGGAGAGAGCCGCCCTGGTGGCGCTGCTCCAGGTCCGTCCTCGGGGCATGCGCTGGGGCGAGATCACGGCCGAGGTGGTCGAGGCGGGCAGTGCCCTCGACGTATGGCACCGGCTCGTGCCGCCCACCCTGGTGGACGCTCCCGGAGAGATCGACCCCCTGGAGGCGGCCTCCCATGACATCGAGAGCTGGACGGACCAGGGGCACACGGTGCTCACCATTCTCGACGGCCGCTACCCAGAGCGGCTGCGAGGGGTTCACCAGGCTCCGCCGGTCCTCTTCGCACACGGTTCACTCTTGCCCGGCGACAAGGCCGTATCAGTTGTCGGATCCCGCGCCGCATCAGATCGCGGGCTGGACATCGCCACCAGTGTGGCCGCTGAGTTGGTCACCCGGAACATAACGGTCGTAGCAGGGCTTGCGGTGGGCATCGATACCGCCGCCCATCGAGGGGCCCTGAACGCGAGCGGACGCACGGTGGCCATTATTGGAACGGGCATCAACAAGGTTTATCCGGCCGCCAACCGCGATCTGCACCAGGAGATCTCCTCGCGCGGCCTGCTGCTTTCGCAGTTCTGGCCCGACGCACCTCCACAAAAACACAACTTCCTGATGCGAAATGCCACCATGTCAGGCTATGGAATGGCGACGGTCGTCGTGGAGGCAGGAGAACACAGCGGCGCCCGCGCTCAGGCGCGCATGGCCGTCGAGCACGGCCGCCCGGTCATTCTGACCGATCTGGTCGTCAGGAAGAACGTCTGGGCCCGGGCCCTCGTCGACAGGCCCGGCGTCCACGTGGCAGGCAGCCTCCACCAGGTCCTCACGGTCGTCGACGACCTGGTGAGCGAAGAGTCCCTCATAGACGCCGATCTTCGTGGGCTGGTCTCGACGTGAGCGTGCTGGAGTTCGAACTGGAGAAGCGTTTAAGCGCGGCTCTGGTCGCCTCAGCCGGAGGATTTCTCCGCAATCCGGTACGACGGGACCACGTGACGTGCACGGTATGCACGACTCCGATCGAGGAGCGGTACTCACTCTGCTTTCCCTGCAAGCAGCATCGTTTGCACAACGGGACCGCTGACCTGGTCGCCCCCGTCACGTATGCGGTCGCGTTACAGCAGTCGGGCTACATCATGCGCGGCTACAAAGCCAGACCTCGTGTCGACGCGCACTATCGCCTGGTCGGCATGCTCACGGTCCTCACCTTGTCAAAGCACGGTGGGTGCCCGGGGACGATCGTCGACACCCCGGTGACTCACTGGGCGTCCATACCATCACTGCCGGCGAGACCCGGCGAGCATCCGTTTCACCGCATCGTCAACGGGTCGGCTCCTGGGGTCGAGGTAGAACTCACCGCCGCAGCGAAGCCATCGGATGCGCGTGCGATAGATGCGAGCCATTTCACCACGCGTGCGGCGCTGCCTCCAGAAGCGCACGTCCTGCTCTTGGACGACACCTGGGCCAGAGGAGGACACGCACAGTCGGCGGCGATGTCGCTGAGACAGGCGGGCGCGGGATGGGTGTCGACGTTGGTGGCGGCCCGCTGGATTAAAAGGGATTTTGCCGACAACGCCAGTTTCCTGGACGGGCTCCCGGACTATGACCCGGACATCTGCCCATGGACCGGTGCCGCCTGCCCGGGCTGACTGGAGTGTCGGCACCCGATTCGTGGGCCACACCTGCAACAGGAGTCGCGTGCGCAGACTCTGCCCGGGCACGCGCGCGTCAGCCGTTGAGCCAGTCGGCGGGGATGTCGTCGCGGAAACGGTCGAGGGTCTCCTCGTCGCGGGCGCGGACGGAGAGCCAGCCGCCGCTGTCGCACAGGAGCAGGCCGGGGCCCGCGTAGAAGGCCTGTCCGTCCTCGCCCTCGGGGTGGGCGGGGAAGGGGAGGCGGGTGAAGCGGCGGTCCAGTTCGCCGTCGTCCTCGAAGTCGCCGTGGTCGCATACGGGCTCGTCCGCCTGGAGCGCCTCCGACAGGACGATCTCGATGCAGGACACGGAGAAGGCGTCCAGCCAGCCCTCCCAGCGCTCCGCCTCCTTGTCCTGGAGGTCAGGGCGCATGCGGACGGGCGGGTCGGCCTTGTCCATGTCGGTGAGGAGGATGCCCCATGACGCGACTCCCTGGTTCTCTTCGCGGAAGACCAGGGCTTCCTTGCGGTCGTCCACGTAGAACTCGTCCGGGCTCAGCAGCGAGTGCATGTTGCTGTGCAGGTCGGTGCGGCGGCCGAAGAGCGTGTACGCCTCGCGGGGGGCGGCGGGCAGGCGCACGCCCAGACCTTTTTCGACCGCCGTCAGCTCGGCTTCCGGCGTCCCGTCCTCGGGGGTCAGCGGGGCGCACCAGGTCGCGGCGAATCCCCGGATGTACGTCCAGGCCGCCGATCGGTCGCGCAGCGCGGACGGGAGGTCCCGGACGAGGTCGAAGGAATCGGTCACGTTCGCGAAGCTACTCCGGTCATCGGCCGTCCGTCGGCGGATGACCGGTTCTGCTGTGAGCGTGGAGCAGTTCCGTACAGAACGTACAGCGGGCAGAGTCTCCCCCATGAAGCTTCTGATGCTGGGCGGGACCGAATTCGTCGGACGAGCCGTCACCGAAGACGCCCTTGCCCGCGGGTGGGACGTGACCGTCTTCCACAGAGGGCGCCACGAACCGCCCCTGGGAGTCGACTCCTTGCACGGTGACCGCACGGCCGAGGACGGTCTCAAAGCGCTCAGCGGCGGGCAGTGGGACGCGGTCGTCGACACCTGGTCGGGCGCACCGTCCGCCGTGCGCGACACCGCGCGGCTCCTGGACGGGCGGGTCGCGCGGTACGCCTACATCTCCAGCCGTTCGGTCTACCGCTATCCCACGCCGGCCGGGCTCGACGAAACCGCCGCGGTGGTGGACGGCTCCCCCGACGACGGCGAGGTCGACTACGCGTCGGCCAAGCGCGGTGGGGAGCTGGCGGCGACCGGGGTGTTCGGCGACAGGACGCTGCTGGTGCGGGCCGGGCTCGTCATCGGCCCCTACGAGAACATCGGGCGCCTTCCATGGTGGCTGGGGCGGATCGCCCAAGGCGGTGAGGTCCTGGCGCCCGGCCCACGCGACGCGGGCCTGCAGTACATCGACGCCCGGGATCTCGCCAAGTGGACCCTGGACGCCATCGGAAACGAGATCGGCGGGCCGTTCAACCTCGTCAGCCCACCCGATCACACGACGATGGGCGAGTTGCTCGAAGCGTGCATCCAGACGACGGGCTCTGACGCCGACCTCGTCTGGACGTCCCCAGAGAGGATCCTCGAAGCGGGCATCCAGCCGTGGACGGACCTTCCGATCTGGCTTCCGCCCGGCGAGGCGTACGACATGATGCACCGGGCGAGCGTGACCAAAGCGATTTCTGCGGGCCTGCACTGCCGAACCGTCCAGGAAACGGTCGCGGACACGTGGGAGTGGCTCCGATCCATCGGCGGGCAGGCGCCGCAGCGTCCCGACCGTCCGGTGGTCGGCCTCAGCCCCGAGACCGAAGCGAAGGTGCTGCGCCCATGACGAAGATGCCGCGCCTCCCAACCCAGATGCCGCTTCAGTGGACGCGGCACGTCCCGGTCGGCTAGAGAGACTGGCATGACCGCTTTGGTACTCGGGCCCCACCTCCGGCACGTGAGTCACCACACCGCGACGATCTGGGTGGAGACCGACCGTCCATGCGAGGTTCGGGTCGTCAACCGGGAGCACGGCCTGGACGCCAGCGCCCGGACGTTCACCGCGCACGGCCACCACTACGCGCTCGTCGAGATCGAGGGGCTCTCACCGGGCGCGCGGATCCCCTACGAGGTGCTGGCCGGTGAGGAGACCGTCTGGCCCGAAGCCGGCACCGGGTTCCCGCCGTCCCAGATCAGGACGCTCGACCCGGCGGGCGAGCTGCGGATCTCGTTCGGGTCCTGCCGCCGCTCGCCGGGCACGGTGGAGCAGTTCGGGTACGACGCGCTCGCCGCGTTCGCGGACAGGCTCCGCACGGGCGGCGACTCGGTCGCCTGGCCGGACATCCTGCTCATGGTCGGCGACCAGATCTACGCCGACGAGCTGACCGACCAGATGCGCGAGTTCATCGGGGCCCGCCGGGAACCGGAGGAGCTGCCCATCGACGAGGTCGCCGACTACGAGGAGTACACCCACCTCTACAAGCTGGCGTGGCACGACGATCCGGCGGTGCGGTGGCTGCTGTCCACCGTCCCGACCTTCACCATCTTCGACGACCACGACATCAGGGACGACTGGAACACCTCCTACGCGTGGCGTGAGGAGATGTGGTCGCAGCCATGGTGGAAGGCCCGCATCACCGGCGGGATCGGCTCGTACTGGATCTACCAGCATCTCGGGAACATGTCGCCGCAGGACCGCGCGACCGATCCCGTCTTCAAGGCGGTGCGGGCCGCGTCCGAAAGCACCGGCGACGCGGGCGCCGTCCTCGACGAGCTCGCGGAGAAGGCCGACAAGGAACCGGCCAGCACACGCTGGAGCTACGCGCACGACTGGGGCGGAACCCGCCTGATCGTCGTCGACAGCCGATGCTCCAGGCTCCTCACCGCCGACCGCCGCGGCATGCTGGACGACGAGGAGTTCCAGTGGCTGGACGGCAAGTGCCAGGGCGGCGTGGACCATCTGCTCATCGCGAGCTCCCTCCCTTACCTGCTGCCCAGGGCGATCCACCATGCGGAGTCGTGGAACGAGGCCATCGCCGGCGGCGCCTGGGGCAAGGCCGGGGCCAAGTTCGGGGAGAAGGTCCGGCAGGCCGCCGACCTGGAGCACTGGGCGGCGTTCGACCGCTCGTTCCGCACCCTGGCCGCCGCAGTCGTCGCCGTCGGACGCGGTGAACGCGGCCCCGCCCCGGCGAGCATCTCGTTCCTGTCCGGCGACATCCACTACTCGTACCTGGCGCGGGTCACCGAGCCCGGCACCCAGTCGAAGATCACGCAGATCGTCTGCTCGCCGCTGCGCAACCCCCTGGCCGGGGTGTTCCGCTGGGCCAACCGCTTCGCGTACTCGCGCGCGGTCGGCGGACCGTTCCGCGCACTGGCGAAGCTGGCGAAGGTGCCCGTCCCGCCGATCCGGTGGCGCATGACCGACGGCCCCTGGTTCGACAACGCCATCGCCACCGTCGAACTGTCGGGACGCGACTGCGGCGTCCGCTGGGAGACTCCGCGCGGCGGCGGCGGGCTCACCGAGATGGGGCGCGCGGAAATAACCGGCTGACGGCGGCGCGACCCGTCCGAACAATCCACCGCCGTCGACAGAATTGGCAACTATCCGTGGTCAAGCCATCACCATTTGCGAGCAAGAAACGCCGTGCTCCTCCCCGGCCCGCAGAAAAAGCCGCGGAACAGCCCCGGCGCGCCGCTCACCCGTCGCTCACCGGGCCGCTCTCCCGCCGCTCACCATGGGCGGTTGAAGCGCGGGTCTCGGGGATCCCGGGATTGAACCCGCGACCTGCTTCTTCCCGTAAAGATCATGGGGAACCACAGGGCCGGCCCGAATCGGCTGGTAGCGTCCGCCGCGGCTTCTGATTTCTTTGTTACCGAGGAGTCGCCAACCGGCGGCCTGCCATGAAAGAGTGGCGAAACGCCGTATTGGCCTACCGGGCTTACGCGCTTCACTACGCTATAGACGCCCAAGGACACTACGCCGGGATGGGCATGCTGTGAGCTCCCGTGTTTGAGGAAGGGCGGTGTCGCATGGATCGCTGCGCGCTGTTCGTAGACGCCGGCTACCTGCTGGCCGACGGCGCGATGTCGGTGCACGGCACACGCCATCGCGAAACCGTTTCGTGGGACTTCGGCGGCCTTCTGCAGCTCCTGGGCAATCTCGCCAGAGAACGCACCGGAATGCCGCTGCTGCGCTGCTACTGGTACGAGGCGACGGTCGAGGGCCGCCGCTCCCCCGAGCACGACGCGCTCGCCGACCTGCCCGGGCTCAAGCTGAGACTCGGCCGCATCCGCCCCGGCCGCCGCGAGGGCGTCGACTCCGAGATCCACCGCGACCTGATGACCCTCGCCCGCAACGGCGCGCTCACCGACGCCGTCCTGGTCAGCGGCGACGAGGACCTCGCCCAGGTCGTCACCGACGCCCAGGACCTCGGCGTCCGCGTCACCATCGTGCACGTCGCCGTCGACGGCAACTGGACGATCTCCCGCGTGCTGCGGCAGGAGTGCGACGACCTCATCGAGATCGGCTCCGGACATCTGCGGCCCTACGTCAACCTGCTCGCCGGCATGGACGGCACGGCCGGCTCCTCCCTCGGGACGAGCCCGCTGTCCAACGGCCACGGCTCCAACGGCCACGGCAGCTCGCTCGGCTCCCTCCAGACCACCTCGCACAACGGGCCGCCGCCCGCGTCGCCGCTCAGCCGGCCGCCCGCGACGTCCGCGCCGCCCGTCCGCGACCTCGGCCCCGCGATGACCGGCAACTCCGGGCTGAACGGCCCCGGCTCGACCGGCGGCCACGGCATCGGCACCGGCCCGATGCCGCTGCCGGGTTCGTCGGGCGGGCACGGTGGGTCCGGGCACGGTGGGTCGTCGTACGGCACCGGCGGCGGGTCGTCCTACGGCACCGGGGGGCAGCAGATCCCGCTGCAGCCCGCCCCGACGCCCGGGCCGTCCTCCACGCAGGCCCCGCCGTCCCCGGCGCCGCCCGTGCAGCCTCCGAACCCGGGCCCGCAGTACACCTCGTCGCCCGTCCCGGCGCCGTCCCCGCCGCCGCCACCGCAGACGATGCAGTCGGGCGGCCAGAGCGGCCCCTACACGGGTCCGCAGCAGATCTCGCCCGTGCCCGTGCAGCAGAACACCCCGACGCTGGCGGACGCGGTCAAGGCCGCCCACCAGGAGGGCCAGGACTTCGGCGAGTCCGTCGCCAGGGACGCGCCCGCCCTGTGGCTGGAGGCCGTCCTGGCCCGCAAGCCGCGCATGCCGTCCGACCTGGAGGCGCGGCTCCTGCAGGGCTCCTCGCTGCCCATCGACTTCCTCCTGCACGACGAGGTGCGGCACGCGCTGCGCCGCGGATTCTGGGACGCTCTAGAACGTTCCCGCAGGTAAGCCGTCAGGTACGCACCGGTATTGCGCGATCATCACCGATTCGGCCGCTTCGGCCGCGCGGCGACGGGTAGCGTTGAAGCGTGACGCATGTGACGGAAGACGATCTCGACGACCTGGAGTTCGACACCCTGCGCACCGGCGATCACATCTCGGCGGCGCGCCGGCTCGCCGAACTGGCCGAGTCGGTGTCCGGCGGGGTGTCACGCGCCAACGTTCTGCTGCGCGCCGGTGAGCAGTGGCAGCACGCGGGCGACCACGGCCGGGCCGCCGAGCTGTACCGCAGGGCCCTGGACGACGGCGGCGAGACCTACGGCGACCCGCGCGCCTACCTCGCCGACGCCCTCTTCGAACTGGGCAGCGCCGACGAGGCCCGCACGCTCCTGGAACAGATCCGCGCGGACAAGCCTCGCGACCCCGAGGTGTACCGCGCCGTGGCCGAAGTGCTCTACGCCCAAGGCGACGCGACCGGCGCCCACGAATGGGCCACCAGCGGCGCCGACGTCGTCCTCGCCCTGCGCGACCGCGCCGTGGGCACCGGCATCGGCGGCGGCCCCGACGAGTCCCCGGCCCCGGAGGCCGACACGCTCACCCCCGGTCCCGACGACATCGCCCTCGCCGAGGACAGCCTCGAAGCCCTCCTCCGCCTCCGCTACCGCGCCCGCATCGACCTGGGCCGCGGCGAAGACGACTACGACGCCCTCTTGGACGACCTCCTGAAGAACGGCTGAGCGCTCAAGCCGACTACAGGGTGGCCACCAGTTCGCTCAGGGACTGGGCCACGGCCTTCGGGGGGTCGTGTTCGGTCACGGGCCAGCCGCGCAGGCGCGCCTCTCTGACGGCCTCATCGTGCTCGGAGGAGCCGGACCGGTCCGATTGGGTGCGGAGGTACCCGCAGGGCGCCTCCGGCCAATCTGGGGGCATGGGGAGGTCATCGTGGGGCGAGCCCTCGCCGTGGAGGTGCAGCGGACGCGGAAGGTCGGCGTCGACGAACACGTAGCCGCCCACGGGACGGTGCGCGGCGCGCTGGGCGAGGGCGATGCCGGGCAGCAGCGGGCCGGCGGCGCCGTGCGCGGCCAGGACGAGCGGGGCCACCGGATCGGTCGCCGTGATGATCAGTGAGGCGCGGGCGATGTAGCGGTGGCCGGTGCCTTCCGGGACGTCCGGCGCGACCACGTCCAGGCCGTACGAGCGCAGCATCTCCGGCAGGTCGCCCCAGGCGGCCGCGTCGGCGTTCGGAGCGTGCAGCAGGATCAGCGTTCCCGGCGTCATCTCGTCCCCCTCCCGGGCACCGTACACGGCGGCGGCGGCCGTGCATGGGGTGACGTGCATGCGGGGGCACGCGGTGACGGCCAGACGGGGGTCGAGCGGAGCTCGTCGATTGGATGGTGGTGGGTGGGGGCTGGAGGACGGTGAATAGGCTTCGTCGGGTGAGCGATCGCGAAGAGCTGCTGCAGATGATCAAGGACAAGGCCGTGGTGCACGGGGACGTCGTGCTGTCGTCGGGCAGGCGGGCGTCCTGGTACGTGGACCTGCGCCGGGTGACGCTGGACGGGGTCGCGGCTCCGCTGGTGGGGCGGGTCATGCTGGACGAGACCGCCGACCTCGGCTACGACGCCGTCGGCGGACTCACGCTGGGCGCCGACCCGGTCGCCGCCGCGATGCTGCACGCCGCGGCGGGGCGGGGGCGCGTCCTGGACGCGTTCGTCGTGCGGAAGTCGGGGAAGGCGCACGGGTTGCAGCGGCGCATCGAGGGACCGGACGTGGCGGGGCGCCGGGTGCTCGCCGTCGAGGACACCTCGACCACGGGCGGGTCCGTCCTCACCGCGGTGGGGGCGCTGCGGGAGGCCGGGGCGGAGGTCGTGGCGGTCGCGACGATCCTGGAGCGCGGCGCGGCCGGGCGCATCGCCGAGGAGGGCCTCGCCTACCGCCATCCGTACGACGTCGCGGACCTCGGCCTCGGGTAGCTCGGCTTCGGTTAGGACGACGATTCGCGGACGAACCACTGGCCGCGCTGGCCGTTCGGCATCTGCGGCTGCACCTCGCCGTAGATGGTGACCCGCAGGGAACCGCCATTGGCGGCGACGACCTGGAGGGGGGCCTCGTCGTACTGGAGCGTGTCCCCGGTGCCGAGCGTGCCGTTGGTGAGCACCTTGCCCTGGGCGTCCGCGACCCGGACGACCACGTCGGTGGGCTGCCCGGTCACCGTGATGACCAGGGGGACGGCGGCCGCCGGCGACTTCGGCGCCTGGGATTCGCTGGGGGACGCGTCAGCGGACGCGGTCGCGGGCGTGGACGTGACAGGACCCTTCTGCTCGGTCTCGCCGGAAAGGGCGTTGACCAGTGCGATGCCGCCCACGACCAGAAGGGCCAAGGCGGCCATCACGGCAAGCACCGCGATCAGTATGCGCGCGAGACCCCTAGGGTCCGACCGATGACGTCCCACATGGGGAGGTTAGCGATAACTGTCACCGCTGAGCGACGGACGTGACTCTTCGGGGCCATTCTTATTCGGACCCTGGTCCGGTTTACGCCCCTTCATCATCTCCCGGATGATCGGAATCAGGGACAGGACGACGATGACCGCGACGCCCGGAAGGATGTATTTCTCGATGTCGGGCACCTGGGAACCGAGGAAGTGGCCGACCAGGAAGAGCATCTCCGTCCAGAGGATTCCGCCGACCGCGTTCCAGACGAGGAACTTGCGGGAATCCATCCCGAGCATCCCGGCGAGCGGGTTGAGGAACGTCCGCACGATCGGGATGAACCGGGCCAGCACGACCGCCCTGGCCGGACCGAACCGGTTGAAGTAGTACTCGGCCTTCTCCACCCACTCCTGCTTGAAGATCCTGGAGTCGGGGCGCTCGAAGAGCCGCCGGCCGTAGCGCGCACCGAGCCAGTGGCCCGTCTGGGCGCCGGCGATCGCCGCGATCGGGCCGCCGATCATCAGCCAGGTCAGCGAGAGGGGCTGGAACTCCTGCCCGTTGACGGTCGTGACCGCCGTGAGGATCCCCGCGGTGAAGAGCAGCGAGTCACCAGGAAGCAGGCAGCCGAACAGCAGTCCGGTCTCGGCGAAGATGATGGCGATCACGCCGATCGTCGCGAACGTGCCGAAGAGCTGCAGCCACGCGGTCGGGTGCAGCCACTCGGTGATACTGAGGGGAAGGGCAGTGAGATCCACACCGCGAGCGTACCTTTCCACACGCTCCGATTAGGCGGGATACTGAGGGTGGACGGCATGCCCGACCCGGGAGACCGGGTGACCTGGGCCCCCACCCGGGTACCTGGACCACCGGGTGCTACCGCCCGGCCGGATGCCCGGCGGCACCGACCAGTATGAAAGGACGCTGATCAATGCCCATCGCAACGCCCGAGGTCTACGCGGAGATGCTCGACCGTGCGAAGCAGGACGGTTTCGCCTTCCCCGCGATCAACGTGACGTCCAGCCAGACGCTGAACGCCGCGCTGCGCGGCTTCGCCGAGGCCGAGAGCGACGGGATCGTGCAAGTGTCCACCGGAGGGGCCGAGTACCTGTCCGGCTCCACGGTCAAGGACATGGTGACGGGCGCGAGCGCCCTCGCCGAGTACGCCCGGGTCGTGGCCGCCAAGTACCCGGTGAACATCGCGCTGCACACCGACCACTGCCCGAAGGACAAGCTGGACGGCTTCATGCGCCCGCTGGTCAAGATCTCGCAGGAGCGGGTGGCGCGCGGCGAGGAGCCGCTGTTCCAGTCGCACATGTGGGACGGGTCGGCGGTCGAGCTGCACGAGAACCTGCGGATCGCCGAGGAGCTCCTCGACCAGTGCGCCAAGGCGCGGATCATCATGGAGATGGAGATCGGCGTCGTCGGCGGCGAGGAGGACGGCGTCGCCCACGAGATCAACGAGAAGCTCTACACGACGCCGGGCGACGCGCTCGCCACCGCCGAGGCCGTCGGCGTGGGCGAGAAGGGCCGCTACATCCTCGCGGCGACGTTCGGGAACGTGCACGGCGTGTACAAGCCGGGCTCGGTCAAGCTGCGTCCGGAGGTGCTCAAGGAGATCCAGGACGCGGTCGGTGCCAAGCACGGCAAGGACAAGCCGTTCGACCTGGTGTTCCACGGCGGCTCCGGTTCCTCGCTGGAGGAGATCCGGGAGGCGGTGTCGTACGGCGTCGTCAAGATGAACATCGACACCGACACGCAGTACGCGTTCACCCGCCCGGTCGCCGAGCACATGTTCCGCAACTACGACGGCGTGCTGAAGGTCGACGGCGAGGTCGGCAACAAGAAGCAGTACGACCCGCGTTCGTGGGGCAAGGCGGCCGAGACGGCGATGGCGGCCCGCATCGTCCAGGCGGCCGAGAACCTCCAGTCCGCCGGTCAGAAGCTGAAGTAGCCCGAAGCGGTACAGGCCGGGCGGCCGGGCTCGACTTCACGGGCCGGGCCGCCCGGCCTCCGCGTTGTTTGACGAAACTCCGGTAGGCTCGGCGATGTGGCACTGCCCCGCACCTACGAGTCGCAGAATTGCTCGATCGCCCGGTCCCTGGAGGTCATCGGCGACCGGTGGACGCTGCTGGTGATCCGCAGCGCGTTCGAGGGCGTGCGGCGCTTCGACGACTTCCAGGACGCGCTGGGCGTGGCCCGCAACGTCCTCACCGACCGGCTCAACCGGCTGTGCGACGAGGGCATCATGCGCCGCGTCCCGTACCAGGAGCGGCCGGAGCGGCACGAGTACCGGCTGACCCGCAAGGGCGTCGAACTGTGGCCCGCGATGATGACCCTGCTGATGTGGGGCGACCGCCACTACGCGCCCGAAGGCCCGCCGCTGATCATCGGCCACCGCGGCTGCGGCGGTTCCCTGACCCCGCACTTCACCTGCGGTTCCTGCGGCGTCCCCCTCGGCCCCTCCGATGTGGAACCACGCCCCGGCCCGAGCGCCTGAGCGGTTCGCGCCCTCAATGAGTTGCTTCACGAAACTTTCTGCGGTGCAATGAGTTGCATGACGAAACTCAATGCGCGCGGGGCCGTCCGCCCCGATCCGGCGCTGGACGACGTCCGGATCCGCCCGTACGGCGTCACCGACCACGACCGCGTCCACCGAATGTCGGACCGGCTGTCCGCCGCCAGCCTCTACGCGCGCTTCTTCTCCGGGACGCCGCGCATCCCCGACCACTACGTCGGCCTGCTCGACGCCCTCGACCACTGGGACCGCGAGGCCGTGGTCGCCCTCGACGGCGACGAGATCATCGGCATCACCGAGTACGTCCGCGACGCGAAACAGCCCTGGCGCGCCGACCTGGCCGTGCTCGTCGCCGACCCGTGGAAGCGCCGCGGCCTGGGCTCGGTCCTGGTCGGCTGCCTGGCCCGGCTCGCGGAGCGGCGCGGCATCACCGAGTTCGACGCGGACGTCATCCTCACCAACCGGGACGCGGTCCATTTCGTCCGGCACGGCTGGCCGGCGGTCCGCCCGACCAGCCAGGGCGGCTCCGCGCACTTCCGCCTGCCCCTCCCCGTCCACGGGCCCTGACCCGGGTTGATGGGAGCATGACCGGCCTGCTTACGATGACCCGCATGACCCAGAACCTGCTCGGCGGCCCCCCTCCGACCGAACTGCCGGACAACACCGAGGCCCGCACGGCCCTGGAGAACGGCGTCGACCCGTTCGAAGTCGCCGCGCGCCACCCCGACTACCCCGGAGCATGGGCCGAGCTGGCCGACCGCGCGTTCACGGCCGGCAGCGTCATCGACTCCTACGCCTTCGCCCGCACCGGCTACCACCGCGGCCTCGACCAGCTCCGCCGCGCCGGCTGGAAGGGACAGGGCCCCGTCCCGTGGGAGCACGAGGCCAACCGCGGCTTCCTGCGCGCCCTCCACGCGCTGGCCCGCGCCGCCGCCGCCATCGGCGAGGACGACGAAGCCGAACGCTGCAAGACCTTCCTGCGCGACAGCAGCCCCACCGCCGCCGACGTCCTCAAGGGGGAGTAGGCGAATACCACTGGCCGCGGCGAACCGGAGCCTGACCAGCGGACGGAATCCGGCCCCATTTTCCTTGCCGACCCCGTACGGGTACGATTCGATCGCAAGAGGCCCCATCGCTACTTGCGGCGACCGGGGCCTTCGTCGTGGGAAGGGAAAGTGGCATGCCTGCCATCGTTCTTGTCGGAGCGCAGTGGGGAGACGAGGGCAAGGGCAAGGCCACGGACCTGCTCGGCGGGGACGTCGACTACGTCGTCCGCTACCAGGGCGGCAACAACGCCGGCCACACCGTGGTCATCGGGGACAAGAGCTACGCGCTCCACCTGCTGCCCTCCGGGGTGCTGTCCCCCGACGTCGTCCCCGTGATCGGCAACGGCGTGGTGATCGACCCGGCCGTGCTGCTCGGCGAGATCGACGGCCTGCGGGACCGCGGCATCGGCTGCGAACGCCTGCTGATCTCGGCGAACGCGCACCTGATCATGCCCCACCACCGGGCCCTCGACAAGGTCACCGAGCGCTACCTCGGCAAGGCCCGGATCGGCACCACCGGCCGCGGCATCGGCCCCGCCTACGCCGACAAGATCAACCGGATGGGCGTCCGCGTCCAGGACCTGTTCGACCCGAACATCCTCACGCAGAAGCTCGACCTGGCGCTGCGCGAGAAGAACCAGGTCCTCACCAAGGTCTACAACCGGCGCCGCATCGACACGGGCCCGATCGTGCAGGAGTACCTGGAGTACGGGGAGCGGCTGCGGCCGTTCGTCGCCGACACCGCGCTCATCCTCAACAAGGCGCTGGACGACGGCAAGCTCGTCCTGCTGGAGGGCGCGCAGGGCACGCTGCTGGACATCGACCACGGCACCTACCCGTTCGTGACGTCGTCCAGCCCGACGGCGGGCGGCGCGTGCGCGGGCTCCGGCCTCGGCCCGACGAAGATCAGCCGCGTGATCGGCATCATCAAGGCGTACACGACGCGGGTGGGTTCTGGACCGTTCCCCACGGAGCTGCTGGGCGAGGAGGGCGAGTACCTGCGCAAGACCGGCGGCGAGTACGGCGTGACGACGGGACGCGACCGCCGCTGCGGCTGGTTCGACGCCGTCATCGCCCGCTACGCCACCCGCGTCAACGGCGTCACCGACTACTTCCTCACGAAGCTGGACGTCCTGTCCGGCCTGGAGCGCGTCCCGGTGTGCGTCGCCTACGAGATCGACGGTGTGCGTGTGGACGAGATCCCCACGACGCAGACCGAGTTCCACCACGCCAAGCCCATCTTGGAGTACCTGGACGGCTGGCAGGAGGACATCACGGGCGCCAAGACGTTCGACGACCTCCCCGGGAACGCGCAGGCGTACGTCCGGTCCCTGGAGGAGATGTCCGGCTGCCGGATCTCCGCGATCGGCGTCGGCCCGGGACGCGACCAGACGCTGTCCCTGCGGTCACTGGTCTGAGGCACGTGGCGGGGGGTCTGACGCACGTGGCGGTCGAGGTCCACGGCCACCGGGGAGCGCGCGGCCTCCGCCCGGAGAACACGCTCCCCGGCTTCGCCCACGCCCTCGAACTGGGCGTGGACGTGATCGAACTCGACGTGGGCATGTCCGCCGACGGCGTGGTCGTCCTCAACCACGACCAGGCCCTCTCGCCGGTGAACCTCACCGACACCGCTCCCGCGCAGCCCGGCGACCCCGCCTTCCCCTACGTCGGCAAACCGGTCCGGGAGCTGACGCTCGCGCAGCTCCGCACGGTGGACGCGGGTGCCCGGCGGCATGAGGCGTTCACGCAGACCCCCGTCCCCGGCGCCCGGATCCCGACCCTCGCCGAGGCGTGCGCCCTGCTGGCCCCCACGGACGTGGAGCTCGCCGTGGAGCTCAAGACCGACCCCGGCTGGCCGGCGGGGGACGTGGAGCGCCTCACGGCCGCCGTGGCGGGCGTCCTGGCGTCCGCAGGCCTGACCCGGAGGTCGCGTCTCCTCGCGTTCGACTGGCGCGTCCTGGCCGAGGCCCGCCGCAGGCACCCGGAGTTCACCCGCGTGGCCCTGATCGAACGCAAGACCCTCGTCCCGGACACCCCCTGGCTCGCCGGCCTCCCACCGGACGACCCGGTATCCGCGGCCGCGGAGATGGGCGCCGCCGTCCTGTCCCCCGAACACGCCATCACGACGCCCGGCCTGGTGGACCGCGCGCACGCCCAGGGCCTCCAGGTCGCCGTCTGGACGGTCAACACCCACGAGGACATGGCCCGCTTCATCAAGTACGGCACGGACGCCCTGGTGACCGACTACCCGGACCGTCTCCACGCCGTCCTGGCGGCCAGGTGACCCTCTACAACCAGCCGTTGCGGCGGAAGCCGCGGTAGAGGGAGAAGCAGGCGAGGCCGATGACGCAGAGGATCATGGGGTAGCCGAAGCGCCAGCGGGTTTCCGGCATGAAGTCGAAGTTCATCCCGTAGACGCCGGCGATGGCGGTGGGGACCATGAAGATGGCGCCCCAGGCGGAGATCTTGCGCATGTCCTTGTTGTCGGCCACGGTGACCTGGGTCATGTGGGCCTGGAGGATGGGGTTGAGGAGTTCGTCGTAGGACTCGACCTGCTCGCGGACGCGGGTGAGGTGGTCCTCGACGTCGCGGAGGTACTCCCTTATCTCGGCCGGGACGAAGCGGCGGCCGGACAGGCTGCGGAGCGGGCCGGCGAGGGGGCCGACGGCGCGCTTGAGCTGGATGACCTCGCGCTTGAGGCGGTAGATGCGGCGGGACTCGTCGGTGCGCTCGGGGGAGAAGACGGCCTCTTCGACCTCGTCGATGTCCTCCATGACGGCGTCGGCGACGCCGACGTAGCCGTCGACGACGCGGTCGGCGACGGCGTGCAGGACGGCCGCGGGGCCGAGGGCGAGGCGGGCCGGGTCCTTCTCCAGGTCGCGGCGGACGGGTCCGAGTTCGCCGTGGGTGCCGTGCCGGACGGTGACGACGAAGTCGGGGCCGCAGAAGAGCATGATCTCGCCGGTCTCGACGATCTCGGCGCCGCCGGGGCCGCTGGCGACGTAGCCGACGGTCTTCATGACCACGAAGTGGACGTCGTCGTAGCGCTCCAGCTTGGGCCGCTGGTGGGCGTGGATGGCGTCCTCGACGGCGAGCGGGTGCAGGCCGAACACCTCGGCGAGTTCGGAGAGCTCGGTGGCGGACGGCTCGTGGAGGCCGACCCAGACGAAGCCGGCGCTGTCGCCGTCCGGGGTGAGGCGGCCGTCGCGGACGAGGCGGACGGCGTCGGCGGCGGTGTCGGTGGAGACGCGGTGGCCGTCGATGTAGGCGGCCCAGTCGATGACGGCGGAGCCGCGGTGCGGCGCCTGGACGCCGGTGGGGCGGCCGCGGGTCTTGAACAGGGCGCGGCCGGGGCGGACTCGTGTCATGGCCATGGGGTGCTCCTAACCCGCCGGCCACGCACGCAGGGGCGCGCTCGACCCCGGCTGGTCAGCGAGGGGAGCGCGCGAAGGCGGTGGCCGGACGCCAGATGGAGGCGGACGGTCGGACAGTCCTGTCCGGACTATGAGGGTTCTCCGGCGAACTGCAAGGATCACCAGGACTCATCCCGACCACCTCCTTCCACACCTAGGCAAAGCCTGTGGCAGCTTATCAGCCGACTTTTAGGACGCCGTCCACAACGGTCATGTTCACGTGTTCCCATGTGACACCCGTCTCGGTCGACCGTCCATCCCGGCGGGGCCGGGGTCCCGGCTCCCAGTAAGCTCGCGTGACGTGCGAGTACTCGTCCTTGGATCGGGTGGCCGCGAGCATGCGCTCGCCCGCGCCCTGCATCGCGACCCTGCCGTCACCGCCCTCCACTGCGCGCCGGGCAATCCGGGCACGGCCGGGATCGCGGACAACCATCAGCTCGACCCCACCGACCCGGTGGCGGTGACGGAGCTGGCCGGGCGGCTGCGGGTGGACCTCGTGGTCGTGGGCCCGGAGGCGGTGCTCGTCGCGGGCGTCGGCGACGCGCTGCGCAAGGCCGGGTTCCCGTGCTTCGGCCCCGACCGCGCCGCCGCCCGCATCGAGGCGTCCAAGGCGTTCGCGAAGGAGATCATGGCGGCGGCGGGGGTTCCGACCGCCGACGCGCGGGTGTGCGACACGACCGCGGAGGCCGAGCGGGCGCTGGACGCCTTCGGCCCGCCCTACGTGGTGAAGGACGACGGTCTGGCCGCCGGCAAGGGCGTCGTCGTCACCGGAGACCGCGCCGCCGCGTCCGAGCACGCCGGCGCATGCGGGCGTGTCGTGATCGAGGAGTTCCTGGACGGCCCCGAGGTCTCCCTGTTCGCCCTGTGCGACGGTGAGCACGCCGTCCCGCTGCTGCCCGCCCAGGACTTCAAGCGCGCGTACGACGGCGACGAGGGCCCCAACACGGGCGGCATGGGTGCGTACAGCCCGCTTCCATGGGCGCCGCCCGAGCTTGTGGACGAGGTCATGTCCACGGTCGTCCAGCCCGCCGTGGACGAACTGCGCCGCCGCGAGATCCCCTACGTCGGCGTCCTGTACGCGGGGCTGGCGCTGACGTCCAAGGGCGTGCGCGTGGTGGAGTTCAACGCGCGTTTCGGCGACCCCGAGACCCAGGTCGTCCTGGACCGCCTCGCCACCCCGATCGCGACACTTCTCCAAGCGTGTGCGATCGGCGGCTTGGATCCCGCGTTCCGGCCCGAGTGGCACCCAGGCGCAGCCGTCACAGTCGTCGTGTCCGCTGAGGGTTACCCGGCCACTCCGGTGAAGGGCGACGAGATCACCGGCCTGGACGAGGCGGCCAAGGTCGAGGGTGCCTACATCCTCCACGCGGGTACGAAGCTGGACGCGGACGGACGTCTCATCGCGAACGGCGGCCGCGTCCTCAACGTCGTGGGCACCGGCCCAGACGTGGCCACCGCCCGCGCGTCCGCCTACGAGGCCGTATCCAAGATCACCCTTCGCGCCTCCCACCACCGCACCGACATCGCCGATCTGTAATTCGAGGCCCGCACCTGCACCAGCCACCACACCGACCCGGCAACAACCTCAATCGTCGCGATCGCGTCCGAAGGCAGGTTTCGAGCGAAGCGAGAAACCTGATCGCGCAGCGAGCCGCTAGGCGAGACGGAGCGATGCAGCGATGCAGCGATCGCACGCGTTTCTCGCTGATGGAGGGCCGTCAAGGCCCGAAGGAGAAGAGAAAGGCAAATATGATAGAGCGCTACACACTTCCGGAGATGGGGCGCGTCTGGAATGACGCGCACAAGTACGAGCTGTGGTGCCAGGTGGAGGTCCTCGTCGTCGAGGCCCACGCCGAGGCCGGCACGATCCCGCCGGAGGTGGTGGAGCCGGTGCGCAAGGCGCCGCCGCCGACGCCCGAGGCGGTGCACGCGATCGAGGCGGTCACCCAGCACGACGTGATCGCCTTCCTGTCGGCGTGGGCGGACAACACCGAGCCCCGCGAGGCCGCCCGGTACGTCCACTTCGGCATGACGTCGTCCGACCTGCTCGACACGGCGCTGGCGCTGCAGCTGGCCGAGGCCACGGACATCCTGCTGGAGAAGGCGGACGCGCTCGTCGGGACGCTGCGCGACCACGCGCTCGCGCACAAGGGCACGCTGCGGGTCGGGCGGACGCACGGCATCCACGGCGAACCGGACGTGTGGGGGCACCGCGTCGCCGACTTCGCGTTCGCGATGGCCCGGTCGCGGGACCGGCTCCGGCGCGCCCGGGAGGCGGTCGGGGTGATGGCGATCTCCGGCGCCGTCGGGACGTACTCCAACATCGACCCGGCCGTCGAGCTGCACGTGGCGCGGAAGCTGGGGCTGAAGAGCGCCGACGTGTCCACCCAGGTCGTGATGCGCGACGGCATCAGCGAGTGGGTGTCGTCCCTGGCGATCATGGCGACGGTGTGCGAGGCGATCGCGCTGGAGGTCAGGCACGGCCAGCGGACCGAGGTCCGTGAGCTGTGGGAGCCGTTCGGCAAGGGCCAGAAGGGCTCGTCGGCGATGCCGCACAAGAAGAACCCGATCATCTCCGAGCGGCTGGCGGGGATGGCGCGGATCGTGCGTGCACAGGTCGTCCCGGTTCTGGAGGGCATCCCGCTGTGGCACGAGCGCGACATCTCGCATTCGTCCACGGAGCGGATCGCGCTGCCGGACGCGTCCATCGCCCTCGACTACATGCTGAACCTGACGAATCGCCTCATGTCCGGACTTGTGGTGGACGAGGCGCAGATGAAGGCCAACCTGGAGTCGACCGGCGGCCTGATCTACACCTCGACCGTGCTGCTGGAGCTGGTCGAGGCGGGCATGTCGCGCGACGACGAGGCGTACCCGCTCGTCCAGAAGGCCGCGATGGAGACGTGGGAGAGCGGCACGCCGTTCCGCGAGACGCTGCGCAAGCACGCCGCGGCGGCCGGCCTGACGCTGGACGAGGCGCGCCTGGATGAAGTGTGCCGCCCGGAGCGTTTCGTCGAACGTCTGGGCCCGGTCTTCGACCGCCTGGCCGGACTCCAATGACCCTTGCGGCCCGACGGGAGGGGCCTTGACGGCGAGCCTTGTCGAACTGAACGTCTACCCCCTCAAGAGCGGCGGCGGAACCGCGCTGCACAGCGCGGAGCTGACCGCCAGGGGTCTGCCGTTCGACCGCGAGTTCATGCTCGTCACCCCGGAGGGCCGCTTCCTGTCGCAGCGGGATCTCGCGGAGATGGCGTTGATGCGGCCGTCCTACGACGGCGAGATCCTCACGGTCGAGGTCCCGGACGCCTCACCGCTCGTCCACAAGGCCACGGGCGACGGCGAGGTCCTGGACGTGGTCGTCCAGCGGAAGGAATGCCAGGGCGTCGACCAGGGCGACGAGGCGGCCGCGTGGTTCTCGTCGCTGCTCGGCCAGGACTGCCGGCTCGTGCGCTTCACCGGCCACCGGCCCACGTCGCGGGGCGGCGGCGAGGTCATGTTCGCCGACGGATACCCGCTGCTGCTCATCTCCGCCGAGTCCCTCGACGACCTCAACGCGCGCCTGGACGAACCGCTGCCGATGAACCGGTTCCGGCCCAGCCTCGTCATCGCGGGCCTGGGCGCGTTCGCCGAGGACGCCGCGCGTCTCCTCCGCGTCGGCGAGACCGTCATCGAGACGGTCAAGCCGTGCAACCGCTGCGTCATCACCGCCACCGACCAGGAGACCGCCGAACGCGGCCGCGAGCCGCTGCGGACGCTCGCCGCCTACCGCACCCGCGACCGCGGCATCCAGTTCGGCCAGAACTGCGTGCCCCGGACGCTCGGCGCCCTCACGCTCGGCGACCCGGTCGAAGTGCTGGAAGCGCACTGACTCAGCCGATGACCTGGTCGGTGTCGTTGCCGTAGCGGTCCTTGATGACGGTCGGGACGATCTCCACGGTGAGACCGGGCAGCGAGGCGACGGCGGTCCTGCCCGCCACGGGGCGCAGAACGGCCGTGAGGTCGTCCAGAGCGGCCAGGGGGACGTGTACGTCCAGCGCGCCCTGCAGGGGCTCCTCGACGGCGTAGACGTCGCCGGGACGGAACGTGAGCCTGGCGTCGTCGCCCTGAAGGATCAACTCGCGGCCGAACGGGAGCCGCCCGCGGAGCGAGTCGGCGATCTGCGGCGCGTGGTTCGCGCCGAGCCGCAGCGTGGTCGATCCCGCGGTGCGCTCCCACCCCACCTTGGGGACGTAATGCAAGCCGCTGCTGGAACCGTCCCTCGTGCTGCCCTCCTGGACCGCGCGGGCGACCTCGGGGTGGGCCAGCAGCGACCGCCGGTCGATGTCGGTGACGAACAACGGCAGGTGCGGCGCGAGGACCTTCATCAGCTCATCGACGTTCCACTTGCGCAGGACCGCGTACTCCTCGGTCGCCAGCCCGACGGCCTGCAGGAACACGACACTGCCGTGCGGGGTCGAGATCTCCCCGAGCTCCGGGTCGGTGACGAACGTGACCGCGCGGATCTCCGAGTCGTGGCGGTCGGCGTTGATCGGCCCGTTGGCGTCGATGTGGTGGCCGGGCTCGAACCAGTTGCCCGACTTGAACACGTACCGTGCGAGGTTCTGCAGCATGTTCGGCGCCCACATCGGCGGCTTCTCCTCCGCCGGGTCGCGGGCGACGCGGAACGTGAACTCGAAACCCCAGCCCGACTCGTCCGGATTCTCGGACTCCTTCGCGTACAGCTCGCTCATGCCGTACGAGACGAAATGCCAGTGCGGGACGGGTTCCATCCGGGGATACACACTGATCCCGTCGAGCGGGTCCGGGCCGCCGAGCGACCATTTGTGGAGGGTCGCGAGATGCAGTGGACTCGCGTCCCCGTAGAGGGGCCGCAGGGCGTTGTCGATGGCGTCCCATCCGGGTGATTCGTCCATGGATGATCACCCTAGACTTCGCCGCGGGCACCGCGCCGACACTTCGCTCACCTTGGAATTTTCCCGCGGGAGGCGAACCTTCGGGGTGCTTCGGGTGTCTCAACGAACAGAACCGACGCCGCTGTGGCGCGGGCCGGACACCACACACCCGGGCCGATGGTTTACTGGGGTCGCGTTGGCGCAGAGGGGGGACACCGTTCGGCGCGCTCGGCCCTCGTGCTCCCACTTGCAGGCACGTAACCCGCACCGAGAAGGAGTATGGCGGCATGAGCATGGGCCACGAGGTTCGCTATCGCGTGCGCGGCGGCAGGCAGCTGCACGGCACCGTTTTCGTTCAGGGGGCCAAGAACGCCGTCCTGCCGATGATCGGCGCCTCCCTGATGGCCTCCAAGGGACGCACCGTCCTGCGCAACGTCCCGATCATCGAGGACGTGCGGCGGGCGGTGGAGCTCGCGCGGGCCGTGGGAGCCAAGGCCGAGCTGCACGAGACCGAGCGCACCCTGGTGATCGACGCGTCGTCGCTGAGCAGCCCGGTGCTGCCCGCGGAGATCGCGTCCCGGTTCCGCGGCTCGTTCCTGTTCGTCCCGGCACTGCTGCACCGGCTCGGCGAGGCGGTCATCGAGGGCGTCGGCGGCTGCAACCTCGGCAGCCGCAACCTGGACTTCCACTACAACGGCTTCAAGCGGATGGGCGCCACGGTCACCGAGCACGTGGCCGACAACGGCGACGGCATCATCCACATCAAGGCCGGCGACCTGCGCGGCGGAACGCTCTACTGCGACACCCCGTCGCACACCGGCACCGAGAACCTGATCATGGCGGCCGCGCTCGCGCACGGCACCACGCTGATCAAGAACGCGGCGCTCGAACCCGAGGTACTGGACAACATCGCGATCCTGCAGGCGATGGGAGCCAAGATCAGCGGTGGCGGCACCGGGTTCATCACCGTCGAGGGCGTGGACGAGCTGACCGCCGTCGAGCACACCGTGATGCCCGACCGGATCGACGCCGGCGTGTTCGTGATGGCCGCCGCGATCACCGGCGGCGACCTCAGCCTCGTCGGCGCCAGCCTGGAGCACCTCGGCGTCGCCGCCGACAAGCTGGAGCAGATGGGCGTCGAGTTCCACCAGCAGGGCGCGGTGCTCCAGGTCCGCCGCGACCGGACGCTGCGTCCCATCAACGTCATCACCGACGAGTACCCCGGCTTCGCCACCGACCTGCAGTCGCCGATCATGGCGCTGTCCTGCCTGGCCGACGGCCCGTCCTACGTCTATGAGCGGATCTTCGACGGCCGGTTCGGGCTGGCGGACGAGCTCGGCAAGATGGGCGCCGACATCGAGGTCGACGGCAACCGCGCCAAGGTGAACGGGCCGCGGGCCCTGCGCGGCGCGGAGGTCGAGGCGCACGACCTGCGATGCGGGAGCGCCCTCGTCCTGGCCGGCCTCGCGGCCGAGGGCGAGACGACGATCACCTCGGCCTACTACCTCGACCGCGGTCACGCGCACACCGCCGAGCGCCTGTCCCAGCTCGGCGCGGAGATCGTCCGCGAGGCCGGCTGACCGGCGCCCGGCCGTCCCGGGCGACGCGGTTCGGCCGATTGTGGCCCCGTCCTGACCAACTCCGGAGTGACACCTGACGGGCGGTGTAACGCCCGGCCCGGAAAGTGGTTCAGCAATGCGTTACGGACCAGTTACAGATCGCTGAACCACTTCCTCCGCCCGTTCCCGCGAGACCGTGCGCTGAGCTGGGCAGAAAACAGCTGGAACGGTCCGCTTCGGCCAGGCCGTAACCCGGTAAAAAATCACCGGCGCCGATCGTCGAGCATGAAACACCGGATCACTCGTCTTCACTGGCGGGCTGACACCGGGACGGACAAGTTTCGGCCCGCGTGTAAACCAAACGGACACCATAGGGGTCTCTCCAGTGCGCGACGGCGTCAGGAGAGGCCCCTAGACGTGTTTTCGGGTCTTGTTTTTCAACTTCGGACGCCCGAAGATGCAGGATCAAGGCTGGCCGAATGGTGACAAATTACTGACCAGGGGGTCCCGTAGGTTACTTTTTCGCCGCACTCTTGATTCGACTTCGCGTCTGGGCGTCACACAACGTCGCCCTGACCCGATCTTCCAGCAGAGAGCTCTCTTCCAGGGTGGACGGGGGCCGCGGGGAAGCAGCACTCTTCCACCTCCAGATGGTGGGTGGGGGCTGCGGGAAGGCGAATCGCACGGGAACTGCGGTGCTGGGTCAGAAGGCAGGGCGACAAGCCATGAGTCAACCGTTGGGCGGAGCGTGCGCGAACGCGTGGTCGGGGTCGGACCCCCGCCGAGAGGATGGACCGGAAGCGAGCGATCATCGATGACGGCCGCACGAACGGGGTCGGTCACCCCCGACCTCACAATCGGTGTCGTAGGCCCGCATGACCTGGTCGAAAGGGTCATGCTCATGGGCCACGGCCCCACACCCGTACCGAGCCGGCTGGTCGCCGCCGCATACCGAGACGAACAGGAGGCGGCCGACAAGGTCGTGCGGCTGGGCTCGGGCGTGGACGTGTGCCTGTTCGCCAGCCCGGTCCCCTACGACTTCGCACGCAAGGCGGGCGTGCTCACCATGCCCGCGACCTACGTCCCGCTGAACGGCGCCGCCCTGCAGGGCGCGCTGCTGCGGGCGTCCCTCGACGAACGCTTCGACCCGGCCAGGGTGAGCATCGACGTGCTCGGCCGCGCCGAGGTCGAGGAGGCGTACTCCGAGATCAGCCTGGGCACCGAGCAGGTGCATCTCCGCGAAGAGGCGGCGGGCCCCGGCACGCTCGCCGCCTTCCACGAGCGGCTGTGGCGGCGCGGCGCGACGACGGTCGCGATGACCTGCGTGCACGCCACCGCGGAACGGATGGAGATGGCCGGCGTGCCGACCCTCCGCGTCCGCCCGACCGGCGCGGCCATCCGCAGCTCCCTGCAGACGGCGGCGCTGCTCGGCGCCCACCACCGGCTGGAGGAGTCGCAGCTCGTCGTGGTGCTGGTGGACGTGCCGACGCTGCGCGAGACACCGCGCCGCGTCACCCCGCGCTACTGGCGGGACGAACTGAAGCTCGCGCTGCACCGTGTGCTGCTTCAGGAGGCGCACAGGATGAACGCGTCGGTGTGGCCGCTGGACGACCACAGCTATCTCGTCATCGCGACGCGCGGCTCGGTCACCGCATCCACCGAGGGGTTCCGGACGCCGCCGTTCGTCGAACGCGTCCGCGAGGAACTCGGTCTCGCGATCGAGGTCGGCATCGGCATGGGCCGCACCGCGCACGAGGCGGAGAACCACGCCCGCGCCGCCCTGGCCCGTTCGCAGAGCTCCCAGCGGGCACAGGGCTTCGCCCTGGACCGCGACGGCCGCGCCCTCGTCCCCGCACCGCGCACACCGCCGCGCACACCGCCACAGGCCAAGCCCAAGGGCCTGGAGATCCTCGCGCGCCTCGCCGACAAGCTCGGCGACCAGGAGCAACCACTGATCGTGGACGCGGAGAACGCCGGCAAGATGCTGGGCGTCACCCCCCGCACCGCCCGCCGCCTCCTGCGCACCCTCGTCGAAGAGGGCCTCGCCTGGCCGCTCCCCCCCAACCGGACCCCGCAACCCGGCCGCCCCCGCCAGCTCTACCGCCTGATCGTCGAAAAGCTCGGCCCCGCCAAGACCACCTGACCTCAAAGGGAATCGGCGACGAAGAAGCCCCGGGCACCGCCCGGGGCTTCTGTTGCTCATAGGTCCAGCTCGCCCGCCGAGACCCCATGACAACCGATTCCTGTGGGGCTCTTACCTCATTTCGCCAGGTCAGCGATGAACCGCAGCGTATCGGCGATCCACAGCGATCACGACAGCGGGTTCTCCGACAGCTTCTGAGTGTGGGGTGGGCCTCACCACCACAGACAGATACAGTAAGTAATTGAATGACCTCATTCAGTAGCCATCCGTGCAGCCTCGGAACCGGGTCAACACCTTCACGAGCGCGGCCGCGGATTCACCGACCCGCGCCAATCGGTCTTGGCGCCGACCTCTGAAGGAGATATCAGTGACCGGCTTGCGAACATTGCTTGCGGCCCTGGTCGCGGTGACGGGTGGCCTCGGCGCCACCGCCGCGCAACCCGCCGCGGGGGCCGCATCGGCGGACGCCTCGGCCCGCGCCGCCTCCGCTCCGACCACCGTTCAGATCACCCGTTTCCTCGGCGAGCAGCGCTTGCCGCACATGATGCGCCTGGATGGAACCGTCGTCGGCGGCATCTCGGGGTTCGACCGGGACCCCGCAAGCGGCACCTGGTACTTCATCTCCGATGACCGATGGCGCTACGACCCCGCCCGCTTCTACACCGGAACCCTGCAGTTCGACCCGCGCACCGGGCGGTTCACCGCAGTACGCCTGACCCGCGCCGTCACTCTGCGCCGCCCCGACCGCGGCCCCTACCCCGGCTACGGCAAGCCCGGCTCCGCCGACCCCGAATCGGTCCGCTTCGACCCGCGCAGCGGTCGGCTGCTGTGGGCCAGCGAGGGCGACCGCCCCACCCCGGCCAAGCCCGACATCCCGATCTCCGGGCAGTTCCTGCGCTGGAGCGACCGCGACGGCGGCTACCGCGGCGACCTGCACCTGCCCGCCGGCCTGCGGCTCACCGGCACCGACCGCGGTCCCCGCCGCAACCAGGGAATCGAGGGCCTGGCCTTGGCCCGGCACACCATCGCCGCCGCCATCGAAGGCCCGCGCCACGAGGACGGCCCGCCCCCCACCGTCCGCCACGGCGCCCCCGTCCGGATCACCACCTGGACTCGCCACGGCACCATCCGCGGCCAATACGCCTACCCGCTCGACCGGCTGCCCGCCGCGCCCGACCCGCCCGACGGCGACTTCGAGACCGGGATCTCCGAGATCCTGGCCGTCGACGACCACCGGTATCTGGCCCTGGAACGCTCCTGGATCCAAGGCGTGGGGTACAAGGTCAAGCTGTATGAGTTCGACCTGCGCGGCGCCACCAACGTCCTCGGACGCGGCAGCCTGACCACCGGCCGATACCACCCGGTCCGCAAACGCCTGGTCCTGGACCTGAGTACCGTCCGCAGCCCCGTGCAGAACCTCGAGGGCTTCGCCTGGGGGCCCCGGCTGGCCACCGGCGAATGCACTCTGATCATCGGCTCCGACGACAACTTCGACGCCTTCGGCACCGGTGAGGTCAACCAGTTCCTCGCCTTCGCCACCCGCACCTGCTGAACCGGCATTCCCTCCCCGCCCGGCCCCAGGACCGGGCGGGGATCTCAACGCAGACCACGGGACGTCGTCTGTCTCCCGCGCCTCAAGGATCACCATGATCTCCCTGTTGTTCTTCACCCGCTCGGCTCTCGCCGACCAGAACCGGATCCGGGACAAGCGGGGAGATCGTCGTGCGTACCGCACGATAGACACAAGCGTTCCGTGCCCTCGATCGCTCAGCGGTCCAGCTCACCGCCTGAGACCCCGCGTACGAACGCGCGCCACTCGCTAGGCCCGAACTGGAGCTGGCAGGGGACGCGCATCGACCCTGACGTCGTGCTCGCCGAGGCCCGCCGCCTGCTTCCCGGCGTGACGGCATGGGCAGGCGAGTACACCGGCTCCTACTGAGCCCTGCTCGACAACGAGCTACACGAGTTCAAGGACCCCTACCCGCTGATCACCTACATGGTCGCACGCCTGTCCCCGCCGCCTCGTCCATCACCCCAGCCACCCCGCCAGAACCGCTCCAAAGCGGCTCTGACCGCGCCGAATCCCCCGTGGGGAGGTATGACCATCCAGCCGCACTGTTCGACTTTCCACAAGGCGATGGCGGCGGCTCCTCGCAGGAATCCGGCGGCTCCTCCTCCGCCAGGGGGATGTGGTCCGGTGACACTGAGGCTTCAGTGGCGGTGGGGGAAGATCTTGGCTACGGCCAGGAAGGCGTCGTTCTCCTCGGGGGAGCCGATTGAGATGCGGGCGCCTTCGCCGTCGAAGGGGCGGACGCTCACTCCCTGGGCGTCGCAGGCGGCGGAGAACTCCATCGTCCGGTCGCCGAGGCGGAGCCAGACGAAGTTGGCCTCCGTCACCGGGACCGTCCAGCCGTCGGCGAGCAGCGCGCCGCGGACCCGGTCGCGTTCCTTCACCGTGCCCTCGACGCGTTCCAGCAGCTCATCGGTCGCCTCCAGCGACGCGATGCCCGCCGCCTGCGCGACGGAGTTCACGCTGAACGGCAGGAACGTCTTGCGGATCGCGCCGGCCACCAGCGGGTGCGCGACGAGGAACCCGATGCGCAGGCCGGCGAGCCCGTACGCCTTGGAGAACGTCCGCAGGACCGCCAGGTTCGGGCGGTCGCCGTACAGCGTGAGGCCGTCGGGGACCTCGTCGTCGCGGATGTACTCGCGGTACGCCTCGTCCAGCACGACCAGGCAGTCGGCGGGGACGCGGTCGAGGAACGCCTCCAGTTCCGCGCGGCGGACGACGGTGCCCGTGGGGTTGTTCGGGTTGCAGACGAAGACCAGCCGCGTCCGCTCGGTGATCGCGTCGGCCATCGCGACGAGATCGTGCGTCTCGTCCCGCAGCGGCACCTGGACGCCCGTCGCGCCCGACAGCGACACCAGCAGCGGATACGCCTCGAAGGACCGCCACGCGTACACGACCTCGGCGCCCGGCTCGGCGACGGCCTCCAGGAGCATCTGGGTCACCCCGACAGAACCGCAGCCCACCGCGACATGGTCGGCGGGGACACCGCAGAACGACGCGATCGCGTCGGTCAGAGCGGTGGCGTTGTTGTCGGGGTAGCGGTTGACGTTCCTCGCCGCCTCGCCGATCGCGTCCACGACCGACGGGAGCGGGCCGTGCGGCGACTCGTTCGACGACAGCTTGAACGAGCGGCCCTCGGGCGACACCACGACCTTGCCGGGCTTGTAAGCCACGAACCGGTCGAGGACGGAGCGGAAGCGCGGAGTGGTTGCCTCGGACACCGTTGTCCTCCAGATTGCACAGGGGTGATGGGCCCAGCCTACGCAGCGCCCTGCTTCACCCGGTACGCCGCAGCATCCAGCAGACCGCCACGATGCGGACGAACTCCCAGTCGTGCGTGTCCTCCGGCCACCAGCCCCGCCTGAAGGCGTCCTCGGCGAATCTCCGCAGGTACCTCATCAGCTCTTTTTCGCCGGGATGCCCGAGTTCCTCCCGAAGGCTGGCGACATGCTGGTCGACCGCCGCCGCCAGCCCCGGGGAACCGGCCATCTCCGCGACGCCGGCCTCCCCGATGTCCCTGACCAGCAGGCCGAGCGCCTCGGGCGTGTCACCGTCCATAGCGTGCGAAACTAGCAACCGCCCAGCGACGCCGTGAAATCACCCCTGGTCAAGAAACCCGGGGACGCAGCATCGGCGGGCGCAGCTGCTCCGCGTCGCCGCGCCGGTACAGCCGCGCCGGGCGGCCGCCGTCCCGCGTCGTCGTCCGGTCCGTGGGGATCAGGAACCTGTCGGCGCCGGTGACCTTCCGGTGGAAGTTCCGCGGGTCGAGACTCGTCCCCCACACGATCTCGTACACGCGGCGCAGCTCCGCGACGGTGAACTCGGGCGGGCAGAACGCGGCGGCCAGCGACGTGTACTCCAACTTGGCACGCGCCCGCTCCATCCCGTCGCACAGGATCCGCCGGTGGTCGAACGCGGCCCGGTCGTGGTGGACGAGATCGTCCGCGACCGTCCACAGCACCTGCGCGCGGCTCGACGCGGGCAGATCCGGCGCAAGCCCCAGGTACGCGACGCTGACCACCCGCTGCCGGGGATCGCGGTCGGGATACCCGTAGGTCGCGAGCTGCTCCAGGTGGATCCGGACGTCCGCGAGACCCGCCCGCTCCGCCATCAGCCGGGACGCGGCGGCAGGCAGATCCTCATCGAGCTGGATGAACCCGCCCGGCAGCGACCACGCCCCCTCGTACGGCGCCCGATCACGCCGCCACCGCAGGGCGCACAGGCGCTGCTCCCGCACGGTGAGCACGACAAGATCGACGGAAACGGCAAGCCGCGGCACGGACATGAGAACGAACTTAGCTGTTGCTAGCCCAGGGGGGGCGACCCCCCTGGAACCCCCCGTTGCGAGCCGGTCGATCCTCGCGCCACGGTTTCGCTTAGTTGTGACCCTGCAGGTTTGTGACGTGGCGCTGCGGTCGCCCGGCTCGTCGGGTTGTGCGACCTCCGGCGCCTGGGGCGCCTACGGCCGCACAACCCGTGCTCCGGTGGCTGAGGTTCAACCTGCCCGGGGCGGGCTACCGGCGACCCGTTACTCCGGTGGCCCGCTCCGGGCCAACCCGCCCGGGACCGGCCCCGCCGGCAACCTGTACTCCGATGGCCGGGGGTTCAAGCTGCCCGGGGGTTCAAGCTGCCCGGGGCGTGGCCGGGGGTCAGTTTTCCTTGGGGAGGTCTTCCTTGGGGGACTCGACGGGGACGGGGGCGACGGCCGGGGTGGAGCCGTTCTGGCCATGACCGTTCTGGACGTTCATGTTGCCGAGCAGCTGGCGGGCCAGGCCGAGGCCGGTGCCGCCCAGCGTGAGGGCCTTGGCGAGCATGTCCTCGATGCCCTGGGCGCCGTTGAGCACGACCATGTTGTCGACGTTGCCGAACACGCCGGCGCCCGCCTCGACGATCTGCGGCCACTGCTCGGCGAGCTGCTGGGCGATGACGGCGTCGGTGTTCTCGGCCAGCGCCACCGCGCGGGCCTTGATCGCCTCGGCCTCGGCGAGACCCTTCTGCCGGATCGCGTCCGCCTCGGCCTCACCGAGGATCCGGATGGCCTCCGACTCGCGCTGCGCCTTCAGCTGCACCTCGGTCGCCGCGGCCTGCGCGTAGGAGATGCGCTCCTCGCGCTCGGCCTCGGCCAGCTTGACCTGCTCGTACGCCTTGGCGTCGGCGGGCTTGCGGATCTCGCTCTCCAGCCGCTTCTCGGTCCGCTCGGCCTCGAGCTCGGCGTTGCGGGTCTCCTTGAGGATGACCTCCTGGCGGGCCTGCTGCGCGGCCTGCTGCACCTGGCCCTCGTACTCGGCCTTCTTCATCTCGGTGTCGCGGATGACGGCGGCGTTCTGCCGCTCGGTCTCCTGCTCGCGCTCGGTGGCCTCCTGGTTGCGCTCGGCCTCGGCGATGCGGGCGGCGGCGGCGACCTTGGCGGCGTGCGGGCGTCCGAGGTTGGTGATGTAGCCGGTCTCGTCGTCGATCTCCTGGATCTGCAGCGAGTCCACGATCAGGCCGAGCTTGCTCATCTCGTCGGCGGCGGAGCCGCGGGTCTCGGACGTGAGGCGCTCGCGGTTGAGGATGAGGTCCTCGACGGTCAGGTTGCCGATTATCGAGCGGAGGTGGCCGGTGAACAGCTCGTGGATCGCCCCGTCCATCGACTTCTGCTGCTCCAGGAAGCGGCGCGCGGCGTTGGCGATCGAGACCAGGTCGTCCCCGACCTTGTAGATGACCACGCCGCGGACCTTGACCGGGATGCCCTGCTGCGTCACGCAGTTCACTTCGAGGTTCGAAGCGCGGCTGTCGAGCCGCAGCCTGCGGGACGTCTGGAAGCCGGGCAGCACGGCGGTGCCCTTACCGGTCACGATCTTGAATCCGAGGCTGTCCAGGCCGTTGATCGGCTTGGACTTGGCGCCGAGCCCGGAGATGATCAGTGCCTCGTTCGGTTCGGCAACACGCCAGACCAGCTTGAACAAGACGATCAACACGATGAATGCCGCGACGGCGGCGATCGCCACGACGAGCACGGGCATACGGACTCCTCTTCACTTGTGGGGCGGCCGTCCGAGGGGCGGGCGCCGCAGAGTTTCCCAGTAGACGCAGGAAACGGGCGTTCGGTTCATTACTGGCCTAGTGCGGCCGCCACGTACACCGTGCGGGGCGGGTGGTACTCGACCACCACCACGATCATCCCGACGATCATCTCGTCGCGCGGATCGACGGGATGGGCGTAGAACGCCTCCACCCCGCCGCGAACGGGGATCATCACTTCCCCGACCAGACCGGGACCGATCCTGCCGGTGACCCGGCCCTCCTTGCCGATCAAAGAGAACTCCCGTGGTCGACTCGCCCGGAGCCGATCTCCGCCGCGTATACCGAACGTTATCCCGTGTGCCCACCCCCAGCAGCCCAACCCCCACCACCACAGCCCGCAACCCCGCACCCAGACACGCCCCACCACCGACCACAGCCCCCGACGGTCAGAGACGCCGGGAGACGCCCAGGCCGACCCCGCCACCGAAAACCGACCGACCATCATGGGATGCACCCCCCGCCCCCCAGCAGCCTGAACCCCAACCACCAGAGCACGGAATGCCGGTGCGGCCCACCCCCGGCAGCTCGAACCTCAGCCACCGGAGCACCCGACGAGCCGCGCGACCGCAGCGCCACGCCACCAACCGAGACCGAGGACCGACCGTCATGGGCTGCGCCCGCCCTCGGCAGCTTGAACCCCACCCCCCGGAGCGCAGGTTGCCTGTAGCCCGCTCCCGGCAGGTTGAACCCCCGCCACCTGAGCACGGGCTACCGGTGGCCCGGCCCCGGGCAGGTTGAAGCTCAGCCACCGGAGCACGGGTTGTGCGGCCGGAGGCGCCCCAGGCGCCGGAGGCCGCACAACCCGACGAGCCGGGCGACCGCAGCGCCACGACACCAACCGAAACGGTCACAACAAACCGACACCGTGGCGTGAGGATCGACCGGCTCGTGACGGGGGTGTGGGGGTCGCCCCCCACATGACAAAGCGTGAGGATCGACCGGCTCGCAACGGGGGTGTGGGGGTCGCCCCCCACATGGCTAAGGCAGGATGCGGTCCGCCTGGGCCAAAGAGTTGCGGGCTAGGCGTTCGGCTTCGGTGCGGGTGGCTTGGGGGCCGTAGACGGTGACGGTGGCCAGGTAGTGGCGGCCTCGGAATACGACGTACCAGGTGCGGGTCGCGGTGTTGCCGGTGGTGGTGGAGACGCCCACGGTGCGGGAGCCTTCGCCTATTTCGCCCTTCGGCGACTCCACTACGCGGTGCTGTGACCACTGGGAGCCGACCTTGGTGCGGAACTTCAGGCAGCCGGTGGGGATGCGGGCGTTGACCTGCTTCTCGGCGTCGGCGGCCGGCATGCCCATCAGGGTTTCGGTGACGGTCTGTCCCCGCTTGGCGAAGGTGACGAGCGCCGCGGGGGCGTCGGCGGGGACGGCGCCGCCGGGACGGCCCGTCCCGCAGCGGGGTTTGTCCAGTTGGGCGGCGCGCTGGAGCCTGGCGGCGTTCTGGATGGCCTTGAGCGTGCCGTAGGAGCCCGAGTCGGGCTCGCCGGCCTTCTGGTAGCCGGGGATCTCGGTGAGGAGCGCCTGGGCGAGTTGGTCGGAGGTGTAGCCGACGCCGGCCACCTCGGCGGGGGCGGTGCCGTGGACGGGGCGGGCGCGTTCGCCGGCGCCGCCGCATGCGGACACCGCGGCGGCCGTCGACAGCAGCATGATCGGGAGGAGCCTGTGCGCCATGGCGGTGACCTTACGGCGCAGAGGGTGCGAGACGCCCCGGACGACACGCGTTCGGGGCGAACCGGCCCGAACGTCCGGGTCGGCTCAGCCCTGCTCGGCTCGTTCGTTGTACTCGGCGGCGTACTCCTGGCCGGACAGCTTCTGGATCGTCTCGACGATCTCGTCGGTGATGGCGCGCCGGGCCTTGGCGGGCGGCAGGTCGCCGTAGTGGGAGAAGTCCATCGGGGGGCCGATCCGCACGGTGGGGCGGGGGCCGAAGACGCGCGGCATGGACGCGCCGAGCGGCTGGATCTTCTCGGTGCCCTCCAGCGCGACGGGCAGGACGCGGGCGCCGGACTCCAGGACGAGCCAGCCGACGCCGGTGCGGCCGCGGTAGAGCCGTCCGTCGGGGGAGCGGGTGCCCTCCGGGTAGATCGCGAAGGCGCCGGCGTTGTCGAGGACCTCGGCGGCCTGCTCCAGCGCGCCCATCGCGGCGCGGCGGGCGCCGCGCCGGACGGGGACGTGGCCGAGGTTGGTGAGGAACCAGCGGACGAAGCGCTTCTTGAGCCCGCCGCCCTCGAAGTAGTCCGCCTTGGCGATGTAGGTGACCGGCCGCGGCACCGCCAGGGGGATGATGAAGCTGTCGATGAACGACAGGTGGTTGCTGGCCACGATGAGCGGCCCGTAGCTCGGCACGTTCTCCCCGCCCACGACCCGCGGACGGAAAAGCAGCCAGAGGATCGGACGCACCACGCGCGTCATGAACGTGTAGAACATCCAGCCTCCCGAATTCGCCACCGACACTGTAACGTCTGCGCCGATCCGGGCCCGAGTCAGCGCCCGCCTTTCCCTCCGCCGGTCGGGTCAGGAATTGCCCAAGCGCAGGTCAAGGCCGGTCCGAGTGACCTTATTCGCCATTTCTTACTAATCAGTAAGTTTCTCTTCGGTAAGTTATTGGCCCGTTTCCGGGAGGTCCCGGGACGCGGCCGGACGCTCCGGACGATCCGTCGGGTAGGGTCTACACCGGAGACCGGACGGCCGTCTCGGGCATGTTACGGTCCGGGGCACCGCCGGGCGACCTGGTCCTTATCCCGGGAAGTGCTTGGAATGCGGGCACGGGTGCGCAATCCTGAGGAGTCACCTGAGATGGCCGGGGACCACCGGATGGGGCGTGAGGTGACCATGGACTTCGACATCAACCTGATGCGCGACGACCGGTGCACTCTCGTGCGCGTGCACGGCGACATCGACGTGGTGTCCCGCACGCGCTTCGAGCAGACCCTGTTCGAGGTCGTGGACTCCGGCGAACCCCTGGTCGTCGACATGCGCGAGGTCACGTTCTGCGACTCCACGGGCCTGAACGCGCTCGTCGCCGCCAACCGCCGCGCCGGTGAGCGCGGCACCTCCGTCGCCCTCGTCGCGCTGCCGCCGCGCGTCCAGCGGGTCTTCCGCATCACCGGGATCGACAAGTTCATCCCGATCTACGACACCCTCCGCGAAGCCATCGTCGCCCTCCCCACCACCACCAGGCCCTGACTCAGGTACATCCCTCGAACTGGGGGACGTGGGTGTTCAGCTTGAGGCCCGAGTCGCCGAACCACTTGTTCAGCAGGCTCGCGGCCGTCCCGTCCTGGTACATGCTGGTGATGGCGCGGTTGACGACCTCGCAGCCCTTCAGGTCGCCCTTCTTGAGGCCGACGCCGTACTTCTCGTCCGTGAACGGCGCGTTGATCATGCGGCCGGGGCGGCCGGCGGCGAACCCGGCGAGGATCAGGTCGTCGGTCGACACGGCGTCGAGCCTCCCGGCGGCGAGCGCGTCCATGCAGGCGCCGTAGGTGCCGACGGTGACCGGCTTCGCGGCGACCTTGCGCTCCTCGATGACGCGGCGCCAGGAGTTGGAGCCCGTCACCTCGCAGATCCGCTTGCCCTTGAGGTCCCGCACGTCGTTGATGGACGCGGCGTCGGCGCGGACGAAGGTGTCCTGGTGCGCGACGTAGTACGGGCCGGCGAAGGTCACCTTCATCTTGCGCCGCGGCGTGATCGAGTACGTCGCGACGATCATGTCGACGGTGCCGTCGGCCAGCGCCTCCTCGCGGACGGACGAGTTCGTCGTCCGGAACGTGATGCGGTCCTTCGGGACGCCCATCCTCCCCGCGATGTAGGTGGCGACGTCGACGTCGAAGCCCTCGTAGGTGCCGTCCGGGCGTTTCACGCCGAGGGCGGGCTGGTCCTCCTTCACGCCGATGACGAGGGAGTCCTTGTCGGCGACGGTCTCCTCCTCGGTGCCGCCGAGGCCGCAGGCCGACAGGCCGGTCGCGGCGGCCAGGAACGCGGCGGCCGCGGCGATGGCACGGGTGGCGCGCATGCTCGTCTCCCTTTCAGCGGAACTCGGCCAGCCGGGGGCGGACCCCCGCGAGGATCAGCAGGGCGATGACGGCGGCGCCGCCCGCCGGCACGGCGTTCCAGCCGCGCAGCCCGCCGTCGGCGTCGGCGATCGCCTCGTCGAACGCGTCCTGGTGGACGGCCGTCAGCTCGCTCAGCGCCTTGTCGTAGGCGCCGAAGTCGCTGATCGCGTTGGACGTGCGGCCCATCCGCACGTCGACGGCCGCGGCCCGGTCCCCCGACGACGCGAGCTGCCGCATCCGCGCGTCGTGGCGCTGGACGATCCGGTACGCCTGGAGGGTCTTCTGCAGCGCGTCGGCCTCGCGGCCCTGTTCGACCGTGCGCGCCTCGTCGCCGAAGAAGCCGAGGAACGGGACGTCGTCCTGGCCGGACTTGAAGGAGCCGAGCGTCCCCTCGAGCCCCGCGTAGTAGTTCTCCAGGTTCACCGGCTTGTCGCCGAGGTCCGGGTAGATCACCGACAGCGACTTGTCGAGGTAGGTCTGCTCGTAGGTGTCGGCGCGTCCCGGGTCGAGGAGGTAGCGGCTCTCGTCGGCGAACGCGCTGTGGCTGATCGCGCGGGCCCGGGACAGCTGCAGGATCGAGTCGAAGCCGTCCTCCTTGGCCTTCCTCATGTGCCCCGCCTGGGCGGTCAGCAGGCCCGCCCCCACGGCGGTGAGGGCCAGCGCGGCGAGCGTCGCCAGCACCAGCGGGACGTTCAGGACGCGGCGGAACGTCCGCGCGAGGTAGAGCTGCGTGGCGATCAGCAGCAGCAGCACGAGCAGGCCGGTCACCGCGACCCACGTGCGTCCCGCCAGCACCGCCGAGCGTTTCGTCTCGTACTGTTGCCGGACCTGCGCGCCCGTGTCGAGCGTGATGTTGTACGCCTTGGGCAGTAGTTGGAGCTTCATCAGGTCGGTCGCCTCCCGGTAGGCGTCGACGACCTCCTGCGGCAGTTCCCCCGGCGGATGGTCGGCCTGCGCGTCGAGTTCCATGGCGCGCCCGACGAGCCGCTCGTACTTGCCGAGGCCGTCCAGCACCTCCTGGACGGTGCGCCGCAGCGCCGGGTCGCTGCCGGCGAGCTGCGCGGCCTGCACCGCGGCCGCGTCGGCCTCCGCGCGGCGCCGCTCGTACACCTTCAGCGACTCGTCGTAGCCGATGCCGAGGTCGTGGTCGCGGCCGATGAGCAGGATGTTGGAGACCTGCGCGTCCATGTCGCTGAGCGCGAAGTACAGGGTGCCCGTCGCGACGACCTGCGGGCCCGCGTCCTCGCCGATCGTCTGGACGGAGTCGCGCGCGTTCCCGATCGCCACGGTCAGGACGGCCAGCAGCGCCAGGATGGCCGCGAGGCACAGGACGACGTGCGTGCCGATGCGGCCCGGGATCGTCCGGAGCCACCGTCCGCGCACGAACGTCCGCAGGCGTCCCGCGCGGGGCGTCCCGGTCTCCGCGGGCGGCCCGGGCGCCGGGGAGGGCGGGCCGGCCGACGAGCTTCGGGGCGGAGTCATCGTCATGGCGGGCCTTCCTGCAGGGACAGCGTGATCGTCGTCCAGGCGCCGACGTGGATGCGGTCGCCGTCGGCCATCGGCACCGGCGTGTTCACGCCGATCGGGTCCGTTCCGCCGTTGACCGTGGTGCCGTTGGTCGAACCGGGGTCGACGAGGTTCCAGGTGCCGTCCGGCTGGGCGAGCAGGACGGCGTGCAGGTGCGAGACGCCGGGGTCCTCGGGGGGCGCGCTGAGGTCGATCTCCGGGAGGATCGCGCGGGACGTGCTGCGCCGCCCGATCCGGACCTGGTCGCCGATCAGCGGGACGCGGCGCTCCAGGCTGTACGGCGGGAACTTCAGCCCCGCCGCGTCCGGCCCCATCTGCGCGATCACGGTGTCGAAGTATTCGCGGTCGGCGACGATCAGCGCCGACGGGCCCGGCGGGGTGAGCCGCGGGCTGCTCGTCCGCTGCGACGGCACCAGCGGCCTCGGCCGGGGGGCGGGCAGCTGGGCGGTGTGGAGGGCGCCGGTCTCGAAGTCGTACCCGTCGACCTCGCAGAAACGTCCGGAGCGGGGCGTGTCGCAGTGCGGGCACGTGGAGGACGCGGTCTTGCCCGGCCCCGCCTCCGGCCCGGCCGCCGGTGCGGGGTCAGGCGTGGGGTCAGGCGTGGGCGCGGGGGCGGGCGCGGCGAACTCGGCGCGCTTCGCGCCGTCCATGAGGTCGCCGCACACGTCGCAGTAGTCGGCGGCCTCGGACGTGTGCCCGCTCGGGCAGACCGGCATGAGCCTCAGCCTCCTCGCGCCTCGTCGCCGTGGCGGGTCCGCACCGTCCGGACGGAACGGGTGTCGAGCGACATCTCGTCCGCCTTGGACACCTCCCGCTTCAGCCGCACGGTGCCGCGCACCGGGTCGATGACGTCGACGACCCGGTCCAGCAGGCCGGAGATCTGCTCGTTGCCGACCTCCCGCGCCAGCACCACCGCCCGTCCGAGCCTGGCCGTCGCGGTGTCCTCGTCGCCCTCCCGCCTGGCCTCAAGGCCCTCCTGGATGGCGTCGGCCAGTTCCGACTGCCCGGTGTGGTGCGCGACCCGCCCGTTGATCCGCGTCGACCTGGCCTCGTCGTCGGTCCACTCGGCCAGGACGTTCCCGGACGCGAGGACCTCGTCACCGGCGATGAGCTTCACCCAGGCGGCCCGCATCTGCCGCCCCACGTCGCCGGGCTGCACCTCGACGCACACGTGGTATTCGCGGTTCTCGTCGCCCCACGCGCCCAGCGGATAGTCGCCCGTCTGCTTCCCGGACTCGACGCGCCTGCCGGTCAGGTCCTCCACGGCGGGCACCATCTGCTTGATGAACCGCAGCTCCGCCTGCTGCGGCGTCCACACGCGCAGCGACACGTCCGCGACCTCCTTGCTCATCGCGGCCTGCGTCATCGCGAGGAAGTCGGCCTCCAGGTCCGCCGGGTCGGGGACGTCGAGGAACCCGCCCAGCAGTGCCGAGGTGATCTTGCGGACCTCGGCGACGTCCCAGTCGGTGCCGACGCCGCGCGCGTCGCACTGGAAGTTCCCCGAGCACCGCCGCAGCGCCGCGTCCAGTTCCTCGGCCGGCTCGTGCTGGTTCTTGCCGTCGGTGAGCAGGATCGCGTGCTTGACGGCGTCCTCGTAGCCGGTGAACAGCCGGTCGGCGAGCAGCAGCCACGACCCGATCGCCGTGCCGCCGGCCGCCTCCAGCCGTCCCACCGCCTGCGCGGCGCTCCGCCGGGACGTGTCGTTGGCCTCGGCGAGCCGCTCCCCCTGCGGGTAGATCATGCGGGGCTGGTTCGCGCCCGCGACCACGGCGAACCGCACCCCGTCGCGCAGCACGTTCACCGCCGCACGCGCCGCACGTTTCGCGGCGGCCATCTTGCCCCGGTACGACATCGACCCCGACGTGTCGATGATGATGATCTCCGCGGCGGGCGCCCGCCCGGCGCCCGTCCCCCCGCCGGACGAGCGCGCCTCCACGGTCACGATCGCGTGCATCTCCCGTCCACCGTCCGGGAGGAAGGGGTTCTGGTCCACGCGGACCGTGAACTCGGGGAAATCGCTCATCTGCCCGGCTCCCTGTTCGGTTCTGGCGGCGGACAGGGGAGCACCGCCACCGTGACGTTGTCGTGCCCGCCCGCGTCGAGCGCGGCCCGCAGCAGCCTCCGCGCCACGTCGAGCGGCCAGCCCGCACCATACGCACCGCCCGGACCGTCCGCGCCGTCCAGTGCCACGGCCGCGAGGTCGGCGGCCTCGGGCAGGTGGTTCCACAATCCGTCGCTGCACAGCAGCACGACTCCCGGGGCGGCGGGCCGGAATGACGCGAGGCGCGGCTCGACCGCGCCCGCGTCCGCGCCCAGCCATGCCGTCAGCAGGTGCGCCCGCCGGTCCGCCCACGCGTCCGCCGCGCCCATCTCCCCGCGCTCGACCATCTCCGCGGCCCACGAGTCGTCCCGCGTGAGCAAGCGCGGAGCGCTGTCATACGGGCCCCCGGCCGACAGCCAGTACGCCCGGCTGTCCCCGATCCACCCGACGGTGACGTCCGGCCCGTCGACGACGGCGGAGACGAAGGTGCACGCGGGCGCGGACTCCGGGTCCTCGGCGAGCCTCGTCACGACCTCGCCCGCCCGTGCCGCCGCCTCGCGTGTGGCATCCCGCGCGTCCATGCCCAGGGAGACGCGTCCCGCCAGGACGGCGGCCGCGGCGTCGGCGGCCAGCCGCGACGCCTCCTCCGACCCCGGTGCGGTGGCGACGCCGTCGCACACCACCGCACACGCCCCGGCGGGCAGCGCCGCGAGCGCGAACGCGTCCTCGTTCCGGCCGCGCCGCAGCCCGAGGTCGCTCACCGCCGCCGCGAACCCGCCCAGCTCCGCCTCGACATGCTCCCGCCCGCTCGGCTGCCGGAATCCGCACTCCTCGCAGTACCCGTCCCCGCCGACGGCCCCGCCCCCGCAATCCGCACACACACCCACCCCGAACGCACCCCGCCCGCCGGACGGCCCTCCCGCCCCCAACAGAGGACTCCCCCCAGCCACGGTGTTCGCCCCAGGCGCAGGGGTCGCCACAGGGGAAGGGGGTGTTTCGGGGGTGGGGTGGGTGATCTGTGCCTTCGGCGGAGGGGGTGCAGGGTTCGGGGGTTGGGGGGTGTGCGGGGGGAACGTTATTTCGGGGGGTGGGAACCGGTGGCCGGTCGTCGGGTCCGGGCGGCCGCATTTCTCGCAGAAGCGGTCGTGTTCGTGGACGGGCTCGCCGCAGGTTCGGCAGAGCCCGATGTGGGTGTGCTGGTCCGCGTTCATCGTCAGAACAGCGTCCTCGGGCGTACCGCGTTGGCCCGTTTGACCATCGCGTGCCGGTGCTCGGTGCCGTCGGCGAGTTTGGCGAGGACGCGGTAGGTCTCCTCCAGCTTCGCGCGGAGCGACGCCTCGTCCAGGTCGGTGCCGAGGATCTGCCGGCGCGAACCCGGCGGTGCCGGCGCGCGGTCGGCACGAACCCAGGTCAGGGCGGCCTCCAGCACCTCGGCGGCGAACGCGGCGGTGCGTTCGGTGTCGAGGCGCAGGGACGACAGGCGCCGGCCGGCCTCGACGAGCGCGGCGGCGTTCAGCTCACCGGGACGGCGGCCCCGGACGGCGGTGGCGATGGCGGCGAGCTGCGCGGCGAGGTAGTGGCTGGAGACGCGGGGAACCGAGTCCAGCACGCGTTCGGCGGCCTGCCGGTCACCGGCGGCGAGACGGGCGCGGGCCAGGCCGAACACGGCGCTCACGTGGGTGGGGTCGGTGCGCCAGACCGTCTCGTAGAAGCGGTCGGCTTGTGCCATGTCGCCCAGGATCTCGTGGCAGAAGGCGAGCGCGAGCTTGGGCGCCTGCTCGCCCGGGGCCAGGTCGTACAGCTCGTTGAAGATGGCCACCGCCAATGCGCCGCGATCGGCGGCGAGGGCGCGGACGCCGTGGTACCAGTCGACGCGCCAGTCGTCGGGGGCCTCGGCGGCGATCTCTTCGAGGAGCCGTGCGGCGCCGTCCGGGTCGCCCAGCTCGATCCGGACCCGGACCAGCGCGAGGCGGACCTCCCGGGACGCAACCGGCGCGGCGCTCAGCGCTGCCGCCAGGTCGCCCGGGTCGCGGGCGGTGAGCCCGGCCAGGAACGCGGCGGCCGGGTCCGAGCCGTACACGAGCGGGACGGGCAGAGCCGCCGCGGCGGCGGGCGGCTCCAGCGGCGCGAGGATGGGCGGGGCCGCGCCGTTCGCCCGGTCGCCGTCCCGGTCGGCCACCCCGATGATCTCGGCGCCGGCGGTGTGCTGCTCGGCGCCGAACAGCGGCGACGGCGCGGGCCGCGGGCGCCCGTCCTCGGCCGACAGCACCTCGCGCAGGACGCCGGTGAGCTGCTCGGCCATCTCGGCGGCGCTCTGGAAGCGGCGGGCCGGGTCCGGGTGCGTGGCGCGGCGCAGCAGCCGGTGGTACGACTCGTGCCGCTGGAAGAGCGGCACCTCCTCGCGGGGCGGCAGGCTGCGCAGATGCCGTCCGGTGTAGCCGCGGAACGGGAAGCTCAGCACGGCCAGCGTCCGGCCCACGGTGTACAGGTCGGACGTGACCGACGGTCCCAGCGAGCCGATCTCGGGGGCCTGGTAGCCGGGCGTACCGAAGATCGGGCTGTCGACGTCGAACGCGCGGCGCACCCCGCCGAGGTCGATCAGCTTGAGCTGCTCCTCGGACTGGATGGCGTTGTCCGGCTTGAAGTCGCAGTACAGGAGGCCGACCCCGTGCAGGTAGCCGAGGGCGCTCAGCACCTCGAGCCCGTACGCGATCACCTGGGGAAGGGGGAGCGCCGCCTGGTCGCCGTAGTCCCGGCGGGTGCTCAGCAGGATGTCCTTCAGCGACCGGCCGCCGACGTACTCCATCACGATGTAGCCGGAGTCGTCGTGCCGGACGAAGTTGTAGATCTTGACGATGTTGGGGTGCTCGACCTCGGCGAGGAACGCGCGCTCGGCGGTCGCGGCGGCCAGCGAGTCGGCGTCCCCGGTGTCCAGCAGGCCCTTGAGGACGACCCACCGCTCGCTGACGTTGTGGTCGCGGGCGAGGTAGACCCAGCCGAGCCCGCCGTGCGCCAGGCAGCCGAGCACCTCGTACTGGCCGCCGAGCACCTCGCCGGCCCGCAGCTTCGGCGTGAACGAGAACGGGTGCCCGCAGTTGCGGCAGAAGCCCTCGGTGCGGCCGGGACGCCCGCCCCGGCTCCGCCCGACCTTCTCGTCGCACCGGCTGCAGTAGCGCCGGTTCTCCGGCACCTCCGGCGTCTCCATGATCGCCGAGGCGGGATCGCGGGCGGGGACGGGCGGCACCTCGACGAGCCCGGCGCCGAGCATCCCGCGCCTGCTGGCGCCGCTGGAGCCCGTCCCCCGGGTCCCGCCGCGCGACGCCGTCCGCCCGGACCCGACCGTGCCCCGCCCGCTGCCCACCGTCCCGCCGGACGACGAGCCGGGCCCGCTCGAACGGGACGGGGCGGACGGACCGGACGAGCCGGACGACCCGGACGTGCCCGACGAGCCCGGCTGCCTGGTGGTCGGGGGCGCGACGGGGGTCCGCGTCGTCACCGCGGCACCCGCCTGCGGCGGGCCGACGGGGGCCGGCGGGGGCATGTGAGGACCGGACGGCGCGGTCGGCCGCGCGGGCGGCGCCGACCGGGCGGGCTGCGGAGCCGGGGTGCCGGGCATCGGTCCCCGCGGCGGCCGCACAGACTCCGCAGACTCCGCCGGCTGTGCTGATTGTGCGGGCTGTGCTGATTGCGCGGGCTGCGCCGACTGGGCGGATTGTGCGGGCTGCGGTGATCGTTCGGGCTGGGCGGGTTGCGCTGTCCGCGCGGGTTGCGGAGGTTGTGCCGCCGGGGCGGGGGCGGGGTCCGCGACCGGGGCCATCCCGCAGACGTCGCAGAAGCCGTCGGCCTCCACCTCGCCGGTGCAGCCGGGCTGGGTGCATCGGTTCATCGCCGGGTCCCCGTCTCGCTCTCGCACGCCCTGATCGCTCGCTGGTACTCCGCGAGCACCATGGTCGCCCTCCGCAGGTCGCAGGGCGCCGTCCACAGCACGTCGCGGGCCTCGCCGTACAGCACGGCGAGCCGCTCGTCCTCGACCACGCCCAGCCGCGCGGCCTTGGCCAGGTACGCCTCCAGGCGCCCGCGCAACTCGCCCCGCCGGTCGAGCAGACCGGCACTGAGACGCAGGTCGCCGCGCGCCCGTTCCAGCGCCTCGTCGGCGGCGCGTTCGAGCTCGGCGAACCGTCCGGCCATCTCCACCCAGCGGCCCGCCTCGCGCAGCCGTTCCAGGGCGGTGAGCCGGTCGCGGAGCGCGATGCCCAGCCCCCGCGACGGTTCGGGAAGATTCGGCGAAAGGATCTTGGTGAGGGCCATCGCGTGGGCCTCCCAGGCACGCCGCTCCGTCCCCTCGATCTCCTCGATGGACGCGGTGACCCGCGCGACGTGGTCCGCGTAGTCGTCGCGCATCCGGGCGACGCCGGCCAGCTCGTCGTCCAGCGCGGTCAGGACGGCGCGGACGCGGTCGAGGCGGGTGGTGTCGGCGCCGCCGTCCCGGACGAGCGACAGCGGGTCGGTGCGGATGACGCGGCCGAGCGCGGTCAGCTCACGCCCGACCCGGTCCAGCTCGGGGTGCCGGGTGCCGTCGAGGGAGTGCGCCAGCCGGGCCGTCTCCCGCCAGCCCTCCTCCACCTCTTCGAGCGGCAGCAGCAGCGCCGTCCAAGCCGCGTCGGCGGCGGCGACCTCGCCCGCGACGAACTCGTACGCCTCGCACATCATCGCGACCGCGTCGTCCAGCGTCACCCGCCGCTCCTGCGGGCCGAGCAGCGTGCGCTCGCGCAGCGGGATCTCCCCGTCGGGCAGCTCCACCGACGCCCCCGACAGCAGGCCCGACAGCTCGACCAGCGTCGCCATGTCGGGACGCGACGACCGTCCGCGCAGCTCCGACGCGGTGTCCAGGACGCGCTGGTAGGCGTCGAACAGCGCCCACAGCCCCGCCATGACGGCCTTCGCCTCCTCCCAGCGGCGCCACGTCTCACCGGTGAGGCGGGCGCCCTCCAGGAGCCGGCTGCCGTCGTGGCCGTCGAGTTCGAGAAGCGACGCCGAGATGCGGTCGCGCTCCTGCCGGAGGCTCCTCAGGGCATGGTCGACGCCTTCACGGCTCATGGGCGCGGCGGCCCCGGGCCCGCTCTGGTCCAACGTCTGCCCCGCGATCGCTCTCCTACGGTCCCCCCGAGCATGCCCGTCGCACCGGTCTGGGAGCACGGACCGGTCCACTATCGGACGTACGCTCTCATACAAGTGTGATCCGTGACACTAGCCGAAACAAGCGTCTTTCTCTCCCGGACGGGCCGCGTCGGGCACGTCCGGCCGGGACGGTTCGCCAAGCCGACCCGTACCCTGTGCACCGGGAACCTCGTTGTCAGTGGTGACGTTACGAGAGGTAGCACGTCTACGAGAGGAGTGGTGAGTCCGCAGTGTCGGACCCCAGTCATAGACCCGGCGCCCCATGTTGACCGCGGTGCTGGGGGTGCTCGCGGTGATCCTCCTCACCGCCGCCACCGGATACTTCGTCGCCCAGGAATTCGCCTACGTCGCCGCCGACCGCGCGACTCTGGAGCAGGCCGCCGAACGCGGCGACGTTCCCGCGAAACGGGCCCTGAAGGTCATCGGCAGGGTTTCGTTCATGCTGTCGGGCGCCCAGCTCGGCATCACGATGACGACCCTGGTCGTCGGCTTCATCGCCAAACCCGCCCTCGCGGAGCTGATCCAGCCGCTGCTGGAGGTCGCGGGCGTCCCGCTGGGCGCGACGGGCGCGATCGCGCTCGCCACCGGGTTCGTCGTGGCGACGCTCATCCAGATGCTGCTGGGCGAGCTGTTCCCCAAGAACCTCGCGCTCGCGCGCGCCGAGTCGCTGGCGCGCGCGCTGGCCGCGTCCACCCTCGTCTACCTGACGATCGCGGGGCCGCTGATCCGGCTGTTCGACAGCTCCGCCGAGCGCCTGCTGCGCGCCGTCGGCGTCGAGCCCGTCGAGGAGCTGCACAGCGGCGCGACGCTTGAGGAACTCGGCGACATCATCGGCAAGTCGCACAGCGCCGGGCACCTGCCCGCCGACCTGTCGGGCCTGCTCGACCGGGCGCTGTCGTTCGGCGACCTCACGGCCGACGAGGTCATGGTGCCCAGGCCGCAGGTCCGGACGCTGCCCGGCACCGCGCCCGTCGCCGACCTCGTCGCGCTGATCCGCGAGACCGGGCACAGCGCCTACCCCGTCTACGGCCAGGAGGTCGACGACGTCATCGGCGTCGCGGGCGTCCGCGAGGTCGCCGACGACACGCTCGACCCCGCCACCCCCGTCGGACGCGTCGCGCGGCCGGCGCTGCTCGTCCCCGGCAGCCAGCCGCTGTACGGGGTGATCGAGCACATGCGCGACTCCGGCGAGGAGTTCGCCTGCGTCGTCGACGAGTACGGCGGCCTCGCCGGCATCCTCACCTTCGAGGACGTCGCCGAGGAACTCGTCGGGGAGATCTCCGACGAGACCGACGCGCAGGAGGAGGCCCCGACCTCCCGCCCCGACGGGTCCTGGCTCGTCGACGCGGGCATGCGCATCGACGAGGTCGGCCGGCTGACCGGGCTCGACCTGCCCGAGGGCGACGCCTACGACACCCTCGGCGGGCTCGTCATGGCGGAGCTGCGCCGCCTGCCGTCCCCCGGGGACCGCCTCACCGTCGACCTCGACGCCGGTTCCGTCGAGCTGGAGGTCGTCAGCGTGGCCCGCCGCGTCGCCGAGAAGATCCTGATCAAGGCGCCGTCGGCCGTCCCGGCGGAAGACCCGCGGGTCACCGGCGAGCCGTCCTCGGTGCCGGCCACGGCCGCCGCCGAGGACGACACCGTCCCGTCCGGTTCGGAGGCGTCGTGGACCCGCTGACCACGCTGCTGATCACCGTCCTGCTGCTGGTCGGGAACGGGTTCTTCGTCGCGGCCGAGTTCGCGCTGGTCGCGGCGAACCGCCCGCAGCTCGAACGCGCCGCCGCCAAGGGCAGCCGTCCCGCCGTCGCCGCCCTCGCCGGCGCCCGGGAGCTGTCGCTGATGCTCGCCGGCGCCCAGTTCGGCATCACGATGTGCTCGCTGGGCCTCGCGATCGTCACCGAGCCCGCGTTCGAGCACTTCCTCGAACCGCCGCTGCACGCGCTCGGCGTCCCCGAGGCGGGGACGAAGGCCATCGCGCTCGGCACCGCCCTCGCCGTCGTCACGTTCCTGCACATGGTCATCGGGGAGATGGCCCCGAAGTCGTGGGCGATCACGCACCCGGAACGCGCGGCGCTGATCCTCGCGCTGCCGTTCCGCGCGTTCGCGAAGGTGTCCAGGCCGATCCTGTCGTCGCTGAACTCGACGACGAACGCGCTGCTGCGGCTCTTCCGCGTCACGCCGAAGGACGAACTGGACAGCCACACCGACCCGGCCCGGCTCAGCCACCTGGTCGGCGAGTCCCGCCGCCTCGGCCTCATCGGACGCCACGACCACGAGCTGCTCCGCCGGGCGATCTCGGCACGGGAGGCCACCGTCGGGCATCTGGTGGTGCCGGCGACGTCCGTCACCACGATCGGCGCGGACGCGACCGCCGCGCAGATCCGCCGGACCGCCACCGCCAGCGGCCACAACCGGCTGCTCGTCCGCGACCACGACGGGGCGATGACCGGGATCGTGCACGTCCGGGCGGCCATCACCGAACCGAACGGCGAACGCCGCGCGGACGAGCTGGCCCACCCCGCGACCGTCCTCACCGCGGAGACGACCGTCCTGGACGCGGTCAGCCGCATGCGCCGCGCCCGGGCCCCCCTCGCCGTCGTCAACGACGAGCTGGGCGAGTTCACGGGCATCGTCACGCTGGACGACCTCCTGGCGGAGCTGCTGGCCACGAACCCGCACTGACGCAGGCCGCGCACCCGCCGCCGCGGTGAAGATCATCACGCTGCCCCGGCCGGATACCGGTGATCATCGACCTGTGAGACGTTAGACCGGCGCGGAACGGGAATCACGGCCCCGGGCGGTCGATCTGGGACGGGAATGACTTCGGTGAATCAGCCATCAGAGACCAACGGGCCCGACGAAGAGAGCCCGGAAGCCCTCGGGGACGGACACGCCACGCCCACCTACGTCCCTCCCTCCGAAGTCCCCACCGTCGTCGTCCCCCGCCCGGACACCACGGCCGAGCCGCCCCCCACCGACCCGCCCACCGCCACGGAACTCCCGACCGCCAAGGAAAACGCCTCCCAGAGCGTCCCCACAGAAGCCGCGGAAACTGCAGAAGCCGCGGAAGAGTCTCCAGCCGCCTCACCCGCCGCCGACGATGCGGCTGGGGACATCCCGGTGTCCTCCGAGCCCGAAGAGTCGGTCGGCGAGGAGCCTCCGTCCGGGCTGGCGGCGGATGATGCCGACGAGCCGGGCGATGTTGCGCTTGGCGATGTCGCGTCCGCGGGCGAAATGCCGGGTGGCACGGAGACCGTGTCCGACATTCCGGTCGGTGGCGGCATCACCCTGGCGGACGAGGCCGGCGTCGACGCGGAACCGCCGCAGGTCGGCGCCGAGGCCGAGGCCGGGCTGGATCCTCGGGCGGCGTTCGAGACCATGCCGCTGGGCGAGGTCGAGGAGGGACGTGAACCGACACCGCCCCTCGGGACGGAGGCCGCCGAGGACGGGTGGGGCGGGCGTGAGCTGGTCGAAGGCGTGTACGGGCCGCTGACCGAGTTCTACGAGCGCGTCGACGCGCGGCTGCGGGAGGTGCCCGAGGACGTCCCGCCGGTCGGCTGGGCGCCGCACATCGCGGCCCTGCGGGCGTTGCGGGAGGAGCGGGTCGCGGGGAACTGGGAGGTCCTCGCGCGGTTCCTCGTCGCGCCCGGTTCGCTGGAGGAGGGCACGGAGGAGATCCGGCTCGTCCGGTCAGAGGAGGGCGACGAGGTCGTCCGGGAGATCGTCAAGGAGCTGGCGGCGGCGGACGGGCGGGCGCTGCTGATCGCTCCCACACCGGAAAGGGCCGCCGAGCTGCTGCGGGGCGTGGAGAACGACCCCGACGTCTTCTCCTTGCTGATCGAGACGCGTCCGGCGACGGCGGAGGCCCGTTCGGTGGAGACGCGGGCCATGCCGCCGGTCGAGGAGGAGGCCGTCGAGGCACCGCCGGTGCGGGAGCCCGGTTCCACTGGGACGGTCGAGTTCAGGCCCGTGGCGGGACGGCCCGACCCGAAGGCGGAGGAGAGCCCGTCTGCGGTCACGCGGGCCGAGCCGCTGCCGGTGCTGCCCGAAACGGAGCCCGTCGTCCCGGAGGAGGGCCCGTCCGCGCCGGAGACGCGGGTGCGGTCGGCGGCGTTGCGTCCGGTCGGGGAGGCGTGGCGGCACTCGTGGGACACGGAGACGCGGCTGCTGCGGCGCGGGCTGATGTGGCTGGAGCAGTGGCCCAGGGACGCGGCGACGCTGAAGTCCGTCGAGATGGAGCATCTGCGGCGGGGCGAGGAGCTGGAGGCCGAGCAGGCGGCCTTGGCGAGCGCGATCGAGGAGTCCCGGAACATGGCGGAGGCGGCCGGGCGGGCCGCCGAGGAGGCCGAGGCCGAGGCGGAGCGGCTCGCCGCAGTCCAGGAGGAGGCCGAGGAGGAGCTGGCGGGTCCGCGTGCGGAGGCGGAACGGCTCCAGACGATCGCGGACGAGACGGCCGCGGAGGCGAACGCGCTGACCCGGACGGCCGACGCCACGTACGCGCGCTGCGTCCAGATGGACGAGCGCGCCAAGACCGCGCACGCGGAGTTGCAGGCCGCGCGGCAGGCCGAGGCGTCGCTGACCGAGGAGCTGGCGCAGGCGCGGCAGGCGCTGCCCGGCGCGGCGGAGGAGGCCCACCGGCTGACGGCGGCGGACGCGGACGCGGCGGCCGAGGGCCACGCCGCCTACTACCGGCTCGTCTCGGCGGAGTCGGCGCTGTCCGCGGTGCGCCGGAAGATGTCGTTCGGACAGCGGCTGCATGTGGCGTCGCCGCCGTCGGAGTGGAAGAGCCTGCGCGCGGAGGTCAAGGCCAAGACGCGGGAGGCGGACGAGGCGGCGCGGCGGGCGCGCGAGGCCAAGGACGCGGCGGAGAACGCGGAGCGGATCCGGCGGGGCCTCGCGTCGTTCGTCTCGGAGGGCGGGGCGCGGCTCAAGGCGGCGCAGGAGGCGCAGGAACGGCTGGGGACGGAGCTGACCTGGCTGGCGTCGGAGCGGGAGACCGCGGGCGCCGAGCATCAGGAGCAGGCGCGGCTGGCGTCGGAGTCGGTCGAGCGGGCCACGCAGGCGGGCATCCGGGCGCGCACCGCGCAGCAGGTCGCGCAGGAGATCGAGGACCGCGTGAACACCGCCCGGACGTCCCGCGAACAGGCCCTCGCGGCGGCCAAACGGGCCCGGTTGGACGCGGAGACCGCCATGACACGGGCCGCGGAGGCGGAGGCGGCGCTTGAACGCCGCACCGCCGAGGCGGCCGAGGAGATGTCGCGCCGCGATGCCGACCTGGAGACCGCGCGGGGCACCGAGGCGCGTTCGCGGGAGAACGTCGTGGAGATCTGCGGCTCGGATCCCGCCGAGGACCCGGAGGTCGTCCCGGCGCATCAGCGGCGTGCGATGGCCCGCATCGAGCAGCTCACCGGCTACCTGAACGGCGGGCTGGCGGCGGGGAGCGAGGTGCTGCTCCGCACCGCCGACCTCGTCCTCGGGACACCGTCCGGCGTGGGCCTGACCGCCCGCGACGAGGAGTTCGACGCGTTGATCGTCGCGGACGCGGGGGAGGTCACGGACGCCGAGTTCCTCATCGGCGCCGTCCGGGCCCGCCGCTGGGTCCTCGTGGGCGCTTCCGGCTCCCGTCCGCCCTCGTACCGGGAGTACACGGGCGCCCCCTCCGGCGGGCTGGAGGAAAGCCCGTTCGGACGGGCCGCGACCGCCGCCCCCCGCCTGACCGGCGGCTGAGCGGTCAGTCCTTGTCGTCGCCGGGGACGAACAGGTGGAGCAGCCAGCCGACCACGCCGACGACGATGGCGCCCCAGAACGCGGGCCAGAAGCCGGTGACGTGGAACGGCAGGTCGAGCCGGCCGGCGAACTCGCTGGTCAGCCAGAGCAGCAGGGCGTTGACGACGAGGCCGATCAGCCCGAGCGTGACCACGTAGAAGGCACAGCCGAGGGTCTTGACGACCGGTTTGATGACGGCGTTGACGAGGCCGAAGATGACGGCGACGGCGACGAGCGTGAGCGCCCGCCGGCCGGCCGTGTCGCCGCCGAGGGAGATGCCGTGGATCAGTACCGTGGCGGCCCACAGGGCCACCGCGGTGATGCCCACCTTGAGAAGTATCCGCACACCACGATCATGGTCTGGCGGGGTGGCGCCCGTCGTCCCTCTGCGCGGCGATTAAGGCGAATGCTCCCGTCATCATCCAGGACGAGCCGGCCGGTTCCGCATGGAGGACGCCCCCCACGGCCCGGTGCCCGCCGGTCGTCGTTCTTGCCCGCTAGTCGTTCCGGGTGAAGAACGGGGAGGCTCCGGGGTTCTTGCCGCGCGGCGCGACGTGGGTGCCCTGGACGGCGGCGCCGGCCGGTTCGCGCCGGGGCATCGGCCCGGTGTTGCCGGCCGGACCGGACGGGCGGGACGGCGCCGGGCCGGGACGGGAGCCCTGCCGGGCCTGGGCGAGTTCGCGCTCCAGGCGGCGCTTCTCCGCGACCAGGGTGGTGAGCGACTCCTCGTGCTCGTCGCGCAGGTCCCGCAGGTCGCGCCGGGTGCGCACACGGCGGGCGGTGCCCACGAAGGTGAGCAGCATGCCGCTGAAGAAGACGATGGCGACGGCCGCACCGGCGAAGAAGACCTGCCATTGCTCGTTCACGCCGGGAATGGTCTGGCCGAAGACGACGAGGTCGGCTGTGCCGGTGTTGTCGAGGACGACGCCGACTCCGGTGGCGATGGCGGCGGCGACCAGCAGGAAACCGAGGAACACCATGGGCAGATCTCCTCTGCAGTGACTCCGGAGGGGGTACGGAGGTTCTCCACCATGCCAGACCGAAACTGGATCATGTCGCATTCGTCGGATAAATACAGGTCAGAGGGTATTCGTCCGAACCGATGCGGACGGTTCCCTCCCAACCTCACCGGGTAGTGATCACTGCCGGGAGGGCGCACCGAGAACCGGGAGGAACCCATGCCCGTGCAGGCCATCGTGTTCGATCTGGACGGCGTCCTGATCGACTCAGAGCCCGTGTGGGAGGAGGTGCGGCGCGCGTACGTCGCCGAACACGGCGGACGCTGGCTCCCCGACACCCAGGACCGCCTCATGGGCATGAGCACGAACGAGTGGGCCCGCTACCTCGCCACCGACCTCGTCGACGGCGTCACGGCGGAGGAGGTCGCCTACGAGGTGATCGACCGGATGCTCCAGCGCTACCAGTCCGGGCTGCCGCTGCTGCCGGGCGCGGAGGCCGCCGTCCGCCGGATGGCGGAGTACCGTCCGCTCGGCCTCGCCAGCTCGTCCCCGCGCGCCCTCATCGACTTGGTGCTCGGCAAGCTCGGGGTGAGCGGGCTGTTCCGCTCCGCCGTCTCGACCGAGGAGGTCGACCGCGGCAAACCCGCGCCGGACGGCTACCTGACCGTGGCCGCCCAGATGGAGGTGCCCCCGAGCGCCTGCGTCGCCATCGAGGACTCCACCAACGGGCTCCGGTCGGCGCACGCCGCGGGGATGACGGTGATCGCCATCCCGCGTCCGGCGCATCCGCCCGCGTCCGACGCGCTGGAGCTCGCCGCGCACGTCGCCGGCGGTCTGGAGGAGGTGACCCCGGAGCTGGCGGAGGTTATCCACAGCTGAGCGTTCCCGGGGGCGGGCGTCGGCGGCCGCTCATAGTATGGGCCGATGGCTTCCCCCGTGACTCCGGAGACCCTCGACACCCTGCGGCGCGTGTTCGGGTACGACGCGTTCCGGGACGGCCAGCGGGAGATCATCGAGCATGTGGTCTCCGGCGGCGACGCCCTGGTCCTGATGCCGACCGGCGGCGGAAAGTCGCTGTGTTACCAGATCCCCGCGCTCGTCCGAAAGGGCACCGGCATCGTCATCTCGCCGCTCATCGCCCTCATGCAGGACCAGGTGGACGCGCTGCGGGCCCTCGGCGTCCAGGCGGGCTTCCTCAACTCCACACAGGACCTCGACGAGCGCCGCGTCGTCGAGGCGCAGTTCGTCGCCGGCGAACTCGACCTGCTGTACCTGGCGCCCGAGCGGCTGAAGCTCGCCTCGACCGTCGAGCTGCTCGACCGCGGGACGGTCTCGCTGTTCGCGATCGACGAGGCGCACTGCGTGTCGCAGTGGGGGCACGACTTCCGTCCCGACTACCTGATGCTGTCCGGCCTGCACGAACGCTGGCCCGACATCCCGCGCATCGCCCTCACCGCGACCGCCACCGAGGCGACCCGTGGCGAGATCGCGTCCCGCCTCCAGCTCGAGGAAGCACGCCATTTCGTCGCGAGCTTCGACCGCCCCAACATCCAGTACCGGATCGAGCCGAAGACCGACGCCAAGCGCCAGCTCCTGCGGCTCCTCCAGACCGAGCACAAGGGCGACGCGGGCATCGTGTACTGCCTGTCCCGAAACTCGGTGGAGAAGCACGCAGCGTTCCTCACCGAGAACGGCATCGAGGCCCTCCCGTACCACGCCGGCCTGGACTCGCGGATACGCGCCGCCAACCAGTCGCGCTTCCTCCGCGAGGACGGTCTCGTCATCGTCGCGACGATCGCGTTCGGCATGGGCATCGACAAACCCGACGTCCGCTTCGTCGCCCACCTGGACCTGCCCAAGTCCGTCGAGGGCTACTACCAGGAGACGGGACGCGCCGGACGCGACGGCCTCCCGTCCACCGCCTGGCTCGCCTACGGGCTGCAGGACGTCGTCAACCTCCGCAAGATGATCGACGGCGGCGAGGGCGACGCCGCGTTCCGCCGCCGCCAGGCCATGCACCTCGACTCCATGCTCGCCCTCTGCGAGACAGTCGAATGCCGGCGCGTCCAGCTGCTGAACTACTTCGGCCAGTCCGGCGAGCCGTGCGGCAACTGCGACACGTGCCTGATCCCGCCCGAGACGTGGGACGCGACCGTCCCCGCACAGAAGGTCCTGTCGGTGATCGTGCGGCTCGACCGGGAACGGCGGCAGAAGTTCGGCGCCGGCCACATCATCGACATCCTGCTCGGCAAGAAGAGCGCCAAGGTCATCCAGTTCGACCACGACTCCCTGAAGCCCTTCGGGGTCGGCACCGAACTGCGCGAGGTCGAATGGCGCGGCGTCGTCCGGCAGCTCCTCGCCCAGGGCCTGATCGCCGTCGAGAGCAACCACGGCACACTGCTCCAGACCGACACGAGCGCCGACGTCCTGCGCGGGCAGCGCAAGGTGATGATGCGCCGCGAACCCGAACGTCCGGCCACGAAGGCCGCGAAGACCGCCAAGGAGCGCAAGGCCCCCGTCGAACTGCCCGCCGAGTCCATGCCGATCTTCGAACGTCTCCGCACCTGGCGCGCCGCCACCGCCAAGGAGCAGGGCGTCCCCGCCTACGTCATCTTCCACGACGCGACACTGCGGGAGATCGCGACCGCCCTCCCCTCGTCCCTCACCGAACTGGGCCGCGTGAACGGCGTCGGGGAGAACAAGCTCGCCAAGTACGGCGACCAGGTCCTGGAAACCCTCGCCGCCTCCGCCCCCGACGAGGAATGACCGCACGAGGAAGACCCCACCAGCCAGCATCCGGCGGCAACCGCCAAGCCACGAACGGAACACGACACCCCGTCCACAAGCCCGGGCACGGACACGGACACGGGCACGCGAGCGGGGGGCGATTCGATGCCATCCTGCGCGGCGCCGCAGGCCCGGTGACGGCCTGCGGGCGCCGCGCCAACCAAAGGGGGGAGGAACAGCCGGGAAACGGGCCCATACACCTTGACGATTTCATCCGTGGTGTAGAGCAGCTTGCGGCCTGCGGGGGTGTCATGAAGGGCTGATGATCGTGCGGTCTCCGTCGGTCTCGTAGGCCACGACGTGGACGACCGGGAGGCGGGCCCGCTCGGTGGGTGTGCCGTTGGTGCGGGGGCCGGGCACGACCAGCAGGGGCGTGCCGCCCGGCCGGTCCGGCGCCTTCTCGTGGGAGCCGAGCTCGCCGACCGTTTCGAGGCGCGTGATGTCCGGACCGGCCGCCGCCACCAGATGCCAGCGCCGGGGCGAGCGCCACCACACGGCGGCGGCCACGGTGGCGGCGGACGAGATGGTGTGGCTGTTGGTCCCGCCGCGCTCCGACAGCGCCCGCCCGCCGTCGGAGATCAAGATCGAGGTTCCCGGGACGGCCCACGGCGCCGCGACGTCCACCGTCAGCAGCGTCGCCCGGCCGCCTCCGTCGGGCAGCTCGCCGCTCCACAGGTGGCCCAGCGTCAGATCCCCCGACTCGCTCAGCGTCGCCGCCGCCTGGCAGGCCACCGCGTGCAGCGCCGCCCAGCGGAACCGCTGCACCCGCTCGGGCGGGTCACCGAACCGCACCCGCGGCGCCGCCGCATGCGGGTCGTGCGAGGCCAGTTGCGTCACCGTCCGCGGCGACCCGCCGCCGGCCGGCCGGAACGTCATCTGGAACACCACGTAGTTCTGGCAGCGCCGCGTGAACCAGTGCCACGGCAGCCGATCGCTGAGCCCGTCCCGGACCACCACCGGCCGCCAGTCCGCGGAGCGCCCCGACGGCACCGCCGCCCGCACGTCCCGCAGCCAGGGCGGGACGAGGTAGCGCCACGTCATGCCCAGCATGATGAGCTGCCCGTCGCCCGTCCCGAGCTTGCGAACCGACTCCACCCCGCGCGACAGGCGCCGCTCGAAGTACTGCGCCACGCTGGGCGTGTCCTGCGGGCCGGGAGAATCGCGCAGCACCACCAGGGACGCACCGTCCACCGTCCCGGCGTACAGGACGACGACGCGGCCCAGCGGCGGGTGGCGGTGATGGTCCCGCCAGGCGCCGGCGGCCCGGCGCAGCAGCCGCGCATCGTCGCGCAGCCCGCCCTGGGCGGGCCACTGGTCGATGGTCGGCGTCCCGGTCGCCCGCCACGCGCGCGGGTCGACGGCGCCCGGCACGCCGGGCCCCTCGCCCGGCCTGGCGACGACGAACCCGGCCACCACCACCGGCACCACCAGCGCGGCCGCCACGGCAGCGCGCCAGGCGGGCCGGGTCGCGGGCGGCGGGCGCAGGCGGACAAGGTCGGGCTCGAACGCCTCGATCTCGGCCCGCTGAGCGGCCTCGTCCAACCCCGTCCGGGCGTCCACCACGGCGACGACCCGGTCCACCTCACGGAAGTCCATTTCGACATGGACGCCCAGCTCGGCGGCGACCTCGGGTGCGGTGAGACCGTCGCGGCGCAGCAGGAACACCAGCCGCTCACGCGGCGACAGCTCCAGCAAGGCCGCCCGGACGGGCGCCGACGGGGCCGACGCGGGCTCGATCAGCAACCGGCGCAGCCGGAACCGCCCCGCAGGCGGGTCGCTGAGCAGGATCGCGACGAGCCGCGCCCGCATGGCCGGGTACCCGCCGCGCCGCACCCGGGCCGCGCGGGCCGCGATCCGGCGCGCGTGCGTGAGCGGGGCGTCGCCGTCGTCCAGCACCAGGTACGCGAGCCGCAGAAGGCCGTCGTAGTGGTCACGGTCCACCGTTCGCACGGGCACCTCCCACCCGAATTGTGCGCAGCGGCCGGTAACAGCCGGGTTGAGAAGTCGGTCAGACCCGGCGCTCAGCCGAACACGGGCGTCCCGTCGAGGTGCTCGCCGCGTCCCAGGCGGCTGCAGGGGCAGCCGTCCGCTCGCCCGGAACCCGGAGATCACATCGCCATTGAAGGTTGCCGTCAGTGCAGGTCGAAGCTCCTTGGCGCTCGATCGGCCCGCGATCAGGAGGGCTTTTCGAGCCGGGCCTCGCGGGCGGCGCGCCGGCCTGATTCGACGGCGCCGTCGATGTATCCGGCCCACCTGGTCGCCGTCTCGGTACCGGCCCAGTGCAGCGGCCCTACGGGTTCGCGCAGCGCCGGGCCGAAACGGGTCAGTGTCCCGGGCGCGGCGAACGCGCCGTAGCAGCCGCGCGAGTACTCCTCCTCGGCCCAGTCCCGCTCGATGTACGCGACCGGCTTCCCCGCCCGCGGCCCGAAGTATCCGGCGAGGTCGGCGAGAACCTGGGCGCGGCGCTCCCCGGCGGTCAGCCGGGCGGCGATGTCGGCGTGCCGTCCCTCCAGGAACCCGACCAGCACGCCCGGCGCGCCGCTCTCCGGCGTGTTGTCGAACGTGATGCCGAACGGACGCCGCGCGCTGGTGACCTGGCCGCTGAACCCGTCCTCCCGCCAGAACGGCTCGTCGTACACGACGTTGACCTTGATGACGCGTCCCATCGGCATCCGCTGGACGAGCTGGTCCCGGTCGCCGGGCAGCCCTGGGGTGTAGCGGATGCGTCCGGCCAGCGGCGGCGGGACGGCGACGATCGCGCGGCGGGCCCGGATCTCCCCGGCCGGCGTGCGGAGCCGCACGGAGTCGTCCGCCCAGTCGATCTCGGTGACCGGGGAGTCCAGCGAGACGCGGTCGCCCAGTTCGTCGGCCAGCGCGAGCGCGATCCGCTGGGACCCGCCGGAGACCCGGTCCTGCTGGGCGCCGCCGGTCGTGTCGATCAGCGGGTCAAGGCCACCGGCGGCGGCCATGTAGAAGCCCGCCCACAGCGCGGACATGTCCTCGGCCCCGGCAGAGAAGACCGCCTGCGTGATCAGCCGCATGAACGCGCGGCCGCCTCCCGTATGCAGGTTCCGGCGGATCCACGTCTCGAACGTCTGGGCGTCGAGCCGCGCCGCGTGCCGGGCGGTCCACGGCGCGTCCGCCGGGATCGCGCGCATCATCCGCTCGACGCGCACCTGCCCCTGCGCAATGTCGGCGAGCGTGACCGGCGAGAGGCGGGGGATGCGGCCGGTGTACTCGCCGCGCGTCCTGCCGATCTCGGCGATGTGCTTCCCCTGGTCATAGGTCGGGTAGGTGGACAGCCCGAGTTCGCCGATCAGGGCGAGCACTCCGTCCTGGCCGGGCCCGACCCACTGGCCGCCGACCTCGATCGGCTCACCGCCCGGCAGTTCCCCGTTCAGCAGCCGTCCGCCGACCCGGTCCCGGGCCTCCAGGACGACCACCTCGTGCCCGTCCCGGACGAGATCGCGGGCGGCGACCAGCCCCGCCGTCCCGGCACCGACGATCGCGACATCGACCATGTCACCGCTCCTTCATGCAGACAGCATCCGACATACATCATGTATGTGTTACACATACCGAATGGAGCAGGTCAAGAACCGGCGGCAGGGTTATGTCGAAAGCACCCGCGCCGCCCTCCTCGACACCGGCCGCCGATTCTTCGCCGAACGCGGCTTCACCGGCGCCTCCGCCGAAGAGATCGTCCGCGCCGCCGGGCTCACCCGCGGGGCCCTCTACCACCACTTCGCCGGGAAGCAGGGCCTCTTCGAGGCCGTCTTCGAAGACCTCGAAGCCCAGGCCGCCGCCCGGATCACCGTCGCGATGGAGCGCGAGAACACCCCCCGCGCCATGGCCGCCGAGGGCGTCCGCACCTTCCTGGAGATCTGCTCCGACCCCGACTACCGCGAGATCGTCCTGCTCCAGGGCCCGATCGCGCTCGGCTGGCAACGCTGGCGCGAGCTCGACCAGCGCTACCTCGGCACCATCCTCACCGACCGCCTCACCGCGCTCCTCGGCGGCGCCGGCCCCCACCCCATCGCCCTCACCACGGCCGCGTTCTACGGCGCGCTGACCGAACTGGCCCTCTCCATCGCCGACGCCGACGACCCGCCGCAGGCCCGCGACGAGGCCGTCCGCCTGATCGGCGCCATGCTCGACGGCCTGCGCTGAAGGCGATTCCCAGGGATCTCCCAGGATCCGCGCGGACTTATGCCAGCGGCCCCGGGTTAGATGATCTCCATGCGAACCAGACACACGACCGTCGCCGCCGGCGTGGGCGTCGCGGCCCTCCTCGGCGCAGGCCTCTACCTGGCCGTCCCCGCCCTCGCCGCCGACCCGTCACCGTCCGCGTCCCCCAAGGCCGAGCCGAAGCATCCCCGCTGGGACCGTCCCGGCGAAAACGGCCCGTCGCGGCGGGGCCACGGCCTGCGCGGTCACCGCTGGGGCGGGCACGGCGTCCACGGCGAGGCCACCGTCCAACGCGACGACGGCTTCCGCCTCGCCACCTGGCAGCGCGGCGAGATCACCGCCCTGTCGTCGGCGACGCTGACCGTCAAGAGCGCCGACGGCGTCTCCTGGACGTGGACGACCAACGCCGACACCCGCGTCCGCAAGGACCGCGAGAAGGCCGCCGTCAAGGACCTCGCCGACGGCGACAAGATCATCGTCGTGGGCGAACGCTCCGGCGACACCCGCACCGCGAAGGTCATCCGGGTCCGGAAGGCCGACTGACCGGCCCGGCGGCTCACAGGCGCGGTACTTTCAGAGCACGGGACGACGATGCGCGGGAGCCGATGAGCGAGGGCATGCGGGTCCTCGTCGTGGACGACGAGGCCAACATCCGTGACCTGATCGAGGTCGCGCTGCGCTTCCACGGCTTCACGACCGTCACCGCCGAAACCGGCGACAAGGCGTTGCGCGCCGCCGCCGGCGAGCGGCCCGACCTCATCCTGCTCGACGTCATGCTGCCCGACGTGGACGGCTTCGAAGTGTGCCGGCGCCTGCGCGCCGACGGCGACCAGGTCCCGGTGATCTTCCTGACCGCGCGGGACACCCCGTCCGACACCGTCACCGGGCTCACACTCGGCGGCGACGACTACGTCAGCAAACCGTTCTCCATCGAGGCCCTGATCGCGCGGGTGCGGGCCGTCCTGCGCCGGACCGCCCCGCCCCCGTCCGACACCGTGCTGCGCGTCGCCGACCTGGAACTGGACGAGGCGCACTGGACGGTCCGTCGCGGCGGCGTCGACGTGGACCTGTCCCCGACCGAGTTCCGCCTGCTGGCCTACCTGATGCGCCACGCGGGCCGCGTCCTGTCGCGCGCCCAGCTCCTGGAGGGCGTGTGGGGCTGGGACCACGGCAGCCCCCAGGTCGTTGAGACCTACATCAGCTACCTGCGCCGCAAACTCGACCCGCTCGGCACCCCCCTCATCCACACCCAGCGCGGGGTCGGCTACGCGTTGCGGCCATGACGCTCAACGCCCGGCTGCTCACCGGCCTCCTCGCCATCACCCTCGCGGGCCTGGCGGTCATGGGCCTGGTGAGCGCCCTCGTCCTGAACGGCTACCTGATGCACCGGGTGGACGAACAGCTCCAAGCCGTCCCGGACCGCGCCGTATCCCGCCTCCTCCGTCCCGGACTGCCCGAACGAGGCGTCGCCCCAGCCCAGTTCGTGGTGCTGGTCGTCGGCCCCGCGAACCAGGTCCGCGTCCTAAGCGGCGACGCACCGAACCCCGAACAGGCCGTCACCGAGGTGGAACGCCTCCCCCGCACCGATCTAGACGCCTACGCCCGCACACGCGAACCGTTCTCCCTCCCCGGCCTGCGCGCCGTGGCCCGCCCCAGACGCAACAGCGTCATCATCGTGGCGTCCCCCCTCGGCGAGATCCACTCGGCCGTCCGCAACCTGGTGCTCTCCGAAGTCGCCACCGGCATCGTCCTCATCGCGGTGCTCGCCCTGCTCGGACGCAGGCTGATCGGCCGCGGCCTGCGCCCGCTCGACCGGATGGCCGCCACCGCCGACGCCATCACCGCCGGCGGCGACCTGCGCGCCCGCATGCCCGACCCCGGCCACCGCGCAGAAACCGCCCGCCTCGCCGCCGCCATCAACGTGATGCTGGAACGCATCGAGCAGGCGTTCTGGGCCCGCAGCCGCTCCGAGGCCCGCGTCCGCGCCTTCGCCGCCGACGCCTCCCACGAACTCCGCACCCCCCTCACCGCCATCCAGGGCTACGCGGAGCTGTACCGCCACGGCGCCCTCGGCCCCGGCGAGCTGCCCGACGCCATGCGCCGCATCGAGGACGAGGCGCGCCGCATGAACCGCCTGGTCACCGACCTCCTCGAACTGGCCCGCCTGGACCGCGAGGCGTCCCTGGAACCCGTCCCCACAGACCTGGTCGTCCTGGCCCACGACGCCGTCGCCGACGCGACCGCCACGGCCCCCGACCGCCCCATAGAACTCGACGCCCCGGAAACCCTCATCGCTCACGTCGACGAGGCCCGCATCCGTCAGGTCTTCACCAACCTCCTGGCCAACGTCCGCGCCCACACACCCCCCGGAACCCCGGCGACCATCCGCCTCGCACCAGGCGTCATCGAAGTCCACGACGAAGGCCCGGGCATGTCCGCCCCCGACGCCGCCCGCGCCTTCGAACGCTTCCACCGCGCCGGCCAGAGCACCACCGGAACCGGCCTAGGCCTCCCCATCGTCGCCGCCATAGCCGCCGCCCACGGCGGCCGCGCAGAACTGCTCTCCACCCCGTCCAAGGGAACAACAGTCCGCATAACCCTCCCAACACCCCCCACCTGACCCCCGAGACGACAACAGTCCCCCGAGACCGGAAGGGCCCTTCAACCCACCACACCCCCAACCGGCATTCTCGACGACCCACCCAACCGGAAGCCGCTGGCTGAGGCCCACCTCCAACGCGACCCCCTCCAACCCGAGGAGCGACGTCGTGTCCACCACCTTGATTTCGCGCGACAACGACTGATCCAAAGTCATCACCCCACGCTGCCCGGTTGCCCTCAGCACCTTGACCTGCACCCCGTCCGAACCCCTCACCCCAATCCAAGATCATCTATCAAACGTGGCTCCCGAAGTTCTCGTAGGGTCAGAAGCCACCCCGGAAGACAAATCCGGAGAGCGAGTCAACGTTCTGAGGCGCCGAGCCTGTGGATCCCTCTCGGGTTGGCGCGAGCTTCCAGTCGCCCTCCCACTTCACGGTCATGGTCCTGGCCGTACGGCCGCCGCGCGCCGGGTCACGCGACACCGTTTCAACCACCGCGGTCTGAGGCGTGTAGGTGACGATTCGGAAGCCCGCAATCTGTGCCGCCTTCCTGGCGGGTACGACCTGGCCGGCAGCACGCACCCGCGCATAGGCCGCCTTGCCCTCTCCCGTCACGGCCTGCTGTCCCAAGATCGTCTGCCATCGTGTCGACCGGTCAAGCCGCACGCTGATCTGCACCGCGGCGATCAGGGCTCCGCGCGGCGAGTGCTGGTAGCAGCGCGCGATATCGCCCTGGACATCCAGTGGCCCAACTATCGGCGAGAACGGCACCGCAACGCCTTCGAAGCGCTCCCAGTGCACCTGCCTCGGCGCGGTACTGGGGATGCTCTGGTCACCATTGTCGGTAGTACACGCGCTTGCCCCCGCCGGACTCGCGGCAGGGGACGGGGGCTCGGTTGTGGCCGCCGCTGTCTTCTCCTGGCTCTTCCCCGTGCAACCGGTGACGCCCAGGACGACAACGATGACTGAAAGGCAGGCTCTCTTGAACATGTGTGGGACCCATTTCGCACAGCGGATCTGACACGAGCAGGCCGATGCTAAGCCCTCTTGATCAAACAGCCCTATCCAGCACGACTCGGAGCCGCAGCCGTAACGTAGAACGGACCTGTCCGGAAGGTCGGGGGAACCACGGGATTCCCCAGTAGCGCACGCGCAACCGACCCCCGAACCAACCGTGATGACTGCAGCGATGCCCGACCACGGTCACGGCCCGGTGCACGTCGCCGAACGGCTTACGACGCACTGGGGCCAGTTTCTCCCCCGCCAGTCAAACGACCGTCACGCCTCGGCATCCCATGGCGCTGCTGGCATGAGCGTGAGACAGTCCAGTGCCGCACGGCGCGCACCTTCCCATAGCGGCATCGCTGTGATCGCTTCGTCGCTCCATGCGTCGGGGTTGTCGCTGAGCTGAGCCAATAGGTGGTCAAGGGCGTCAAGACGAGAGCGCAGCACTGGTGAGACCCACCCGGCTTCTTCACTGCGCCACAGAACCGGATATCCGGCCTCCCACATGAAGCAGTCGTCCACGCTGGGGTCGCGAGTCTGCTCCTGCGCGTCCATCGCAAGCTTCGCGGTGCTGACTCTCAGCATCGACCAGAACACCCGGGCTCGCTGCTCGGCTTCCTCCGCAGTCTCCACCATGCCCCCCAGTAGTCCGGCTGAGCTTCCCGCCTGCCGTCGTCCCACGCTCCACACTGCCGAGGCCAGGAGATAAAGGTGGAGCGCCCCACTGGCCGAACGACCTTCACCTTGGCCCTGGTCTGGTAAATCCCTGATCGGGACGGCGGCAGACGGGAGGCTCAGGCATCCCACCAACCACCGACGACCGTCACGGGCTCGGACTCAGCTTCCCAAAGTCAGAGCCCCGCTGAAGGCTCTCGATCCGAGCACCCAGCCGCAGATCTGCTATCTACTTCGTTGGATCAGCCATGCCATCCAAGGAACCCCGATGAGGGACGGAGGCAAGAGTACGAACGGTGGTTCAAAGACTGCCACGCCGATTGCAGAGGTAATTGCCGCAACGGCGACCACCTTGACTGCCAAGGGCGGGCGTCGTGCCACACGCCGGAGAACATCAGTGAACGTCTCTCCCCCAGCTTCGCGCTGCTCCTGAACCCGGCGCTGACGATCCTCTCGGGACACGCGCCACACGATGGCAGTGGTTGACACCGAGCACAAGGCCACTGCCAAGTGGTGCGGCGGCGCGAACTCCGTGACTTCCGTCCGCCGGCGGGCGGGACGGAGGCACCGCGATGCGCGACCCGGCGCAGCCGTCCAGCAAACCGGCGCCCGCGCCGCACGCTCCGAGCAGCCTGGCCGGGGCGACGCAGCAGCGCAAGCGCCGCCGCCCCTTGAAGATGAGGCGGACGCGGCATGACAAGCGAGATGGCTCCCATGGCGCACGCCAGAGGCCCCTTCCAAGATCGGAAGGGGGCTCCCGCGGGAACGGCCTCAGTAGCAGACGGGCGCATCGCGCGGGCTTTTGATCATCGTGACTCACACTTCGCTAAAGGCACGGCCAAGACAGCCTTGTCTAGCTCCGGTGCAAGCTCTGCAGGGCCCTCATGTCCGAATTCAGTCTCCCTTTTCCGACGGCTCTGGGAAACAACCGCCTCAGATGGCTGATAGCTGTGGCTCTGTGGACGACGATGAGATCATCGCAAGGATCAGAGAACAGCACACAGACCTGCCGCCCCCGGCTCCTCCCGGAGCCGTTGCCGAGCTCGAGGGAGTGGTCGGTCACCCCATGCCGGTTCTACTCAAGCGCATCTACCTTGAGGTCGCCGACGGAGGATTCGGCCGCTGGGGAGAAGCACTGTCCCTGGCCGGCGACGACCCGTATCAATTCAGCGACAGCGGCCATCTCGTCGAGGTGTATCTGAGCTGGATCGAAGGAGGCCCTGAACGTGGATTCGTTCACCCGCCCGCAGTGGTACCACTGCTGACCTGGGGCTGCGCAATCTGGTCCCTTGTCGACTACAGCACTACGGAAGGTCGGATCTGGGGTTGGGACCCCAACGGATGTTGCCTGCGACATGGCCTCTTCCTTGAAGACCGCACCCTGGCCGAACGGCTTACTGCTTGGCTCGATGGAAACAACGAAGACTTCCCACAACCATCTGCCCAGGTGCCTCCGCCCACATGTTGACCCGCCGCTCGGTCATGGCAAGGTCTTCGCGCCTGTCGAGATAACAGCACCAGCCCTGCGGAGGGCAAAGCCCTCTCTGCGAGCGATCCCAAGGCTCTCGGCGGCCCGGACGAGTGGATCACGGCAATCGAACCCGTGCTGTCAGCTTGGGAATCAAACCGATCCCGGCCGCCATAGCGGCTGACTGGCCTCCGCTCGTACCGCAAGTGACCGTGACTGCCCCTTGATCACCCTGTCTAATTGAACGCCGCGTGGCCCGCTGACCTGCACCGAACTCAATGTGGGACATCCACCGGCGCCAGCATGAGCGGGCTGCTGTCCAATTGCGCAGGCACCCGTGAGGCGAGCAACGCGGTTTCCGGTGACCTATACCCCGTCAACTGCGGGAGTCGGCGTCCCTCAGAATGTCCCGGACATGCTCGGCCGCTCCTGGACTGAGGCGCGGCAGACGCTGTTGCAAGGGTTCAACGAGGCTGGCGGGAACGGTGCCGTACTCCACCAGGTGTGCAAGGGCGTGGGCGATCTCCTCTTGCGCGTCTGCGTCGCTCTCTCGTGTGAGCGCTTCGACGAGCGAATCCACGATCGGGCCTGTCCCGGCCTGGGCCTTACATGCGATGACGAGCTGGTCGCCGAGGTATGCGGCGGCTAGCTCACGCTCCTTTGGATCTTGACCCGTGAGCGCTGCCAACAGCTCGGAAGTCGTGGCGGCCGCGATTCGCGAAGCAAGTTCTTGTGGTGACGCGCGGCTTGTAGGCCTCTTGCCGAATCGCCAGGTCATGCGGCCATTGTCCCGGACGGCGGCGCGGCCTGGTGACTGCCGTGAGCCGGGCGGCAAGGCGGGAGCGTCGCCGATGCGGCGGCCGGGCGCGCGCCGCCGGAGACCGGCGCCCACGCCGCACGCTCCGGGCGGTCTGGCGCGGGGGCCGCGCAGCGGCCTGAGCGCCGCCGCCCCTTGATCACGAAGGACGTCTACGGGCATCTCCTCGTCGACGACAAGCGCGCTGCGGCTGAGGCCATGAGCGGCGCTCTCTTCTGGGCTTGACGAACCCTGTGGCTCCCATGGCACATGACAGAGGCCCCTTCCATGATCGGAAGGGGCCTCTGTGCTGGGCGCACCCGAAGGGATTCGAACCCCTAACCTTCTGATCCGTAGTCAGATGCTCTATCCGTTGAGCTACGGGTGCCTGCCGGGGACAACTGTACCGGCTCCACGGACCCGTCCGCGAATCGGTTCCGGGTAGGACGCGCGGACGGGAGGTGTGACCTGAGTCACGGAACTTTTTGTGGTGAAGGTACGCCAAAAGGGTGATCGAGTCGGGAGCGACCTGCGAGGTTTGACTCCGTTCGAAGCCCAACCCCCCTGAAGGAGAATCCTCATGCGCATGTCCGCCGCCAAGCTGGTCGGCATCGTCGCCGTCGGTGGCCTGATGCTCGGTTCCACAGGCTGTGGGGCGGTTGACGCCCTCGCCGGAGGTAAGAAGAAGACCGCCTGCAAGAACATCGAGAAGGAGCTGCGGAGCTTCTCCACCAGCGGCCTGACGTCGTCCGGCGGCGCCGACGCTACTGCTCGGAAGTTCTCCGACACCGCGTCCGCGATCCGCTCGGAGGGCCGGAGCGCCGGCGGCGACGTCGAGACCGCCGCGGTCGCGTTCGCGGGCGACCTGGACGAGACGGCGACCCTGTTGCGGGACATGAGCTCCGGCAACACCACCCCGCGTCAGCCCGACACCGCCGCCATGCGTCGGCACGGCAACGACCTGGCCGAAGCCTGCGGTTTCAACGCCTTCCGTCTGGGCTGAGCGTCGGCTGGGCTCGCTCCTGCGGCCCCGGGAGCGCAACGTCCGGCCGATTGTCTTAGCGTAGCCACGGCGTCTCGGACTATGCTGCTGAGACCCACGGGCCAGACTTTGCCGGTAGGCGCGCCGAACCGGTAGCCTGTCTGCGCCTGATGGCTACTGGAGGATTCGCCTAGTCCGGTCTATGGCGCCGCACTGCTAATGCGGTTTGGGTGCAAGCCCATCCGGGGTTCAAATCCCCGATCCTCCGCCTCTGACCAGCGCCTCCGCTGAGGACCACCATCCTCGGCGGAGGCGTTTTTGGTGTCTGGTGTGGCCATGGTGTGGCCATCACGTCGCAGCGGCACCACGGCGGCCACCGCTTCGGCTGCGGCCTTGGCCACCTCGGGCAGGACCGAGGTGTAGGTGTCCGCCGTGAACGATGACCGAGCGTGACCGAGCGTCGCGCTGATCACCTTCATGTCGACCTTGCCGAGCAGGCCGAGCGTCGCCGCGCCGTGCCGGAGGTCGTGGAACCGGATCGGCGGTAGAGGGCCGCTGTCGATGGCGACCATGGCCGCGTCCTGGCTGATCCGGTGTCGCCGCGCGATGCGCTCGATGGGCCAGTCCTCCTCGAAGTACCTCTTACGGACGGCGTTGTAGCGTTCGATCAGGGCGTCGAAGCGCTGGGAGATCCACTCTGGCCGCAGCGGCGAACCGTCCTCGCGGGTGAACACTCGTCCCGACGCCACCCAGATATCGGCGTCGGCTGCCAGCTCCTCCTTGTTCTGGCGAGTACGCCAAGAGCGCAGCGCCGCGAGGGTGGTCTTATCGAGGCTCACGGAACGCTCGCCCGCTTCGGATTTGGTGTCGTCGTACTCATCGTCTGGACGCGTCTCCCGGACGGTGAGTGTCTCGCTGGCGTCGAGGTCGGTGTCCGTCCAGGGAAGGCCCGCAACTTCTCCGCGGCGCAGTCCGCGGAAGGCGACCAGGTGGAAGAGGGCGTAGAGGCGCTCCTCGGCTGCGAAGTCGAGGAACGCGCCCGTTTGAGCGGGAGTCCAGACCATCACGGGGCCAGGTACCTTGCCCGTCTGAAGCCAATGCTGGACCCGCGCGGACGTCCAGACGATGGGCTTGGCCCGGCGCCCCTTTACGCGGGGCAGCTCCACGTGTTCCACAGGGTTGTAGGTCAGCCGCTTGGTCTTGACTGCGGTACCCATGGCAGACGAGAGAACGGCGTGAATTTTCTTGATCCGGGCCGGAGAGATCGGCTTGGTCTGCTTCTTTCGGCGCGGCTCACCGTCTGGATGCTGCTTCTTAGCGGAGTCGGCTCTCACCTCCGTAAGCCTTCGCAGAACTTCGCTGGGCTTCTTACCGTCGGGGAGCGGACGGTTGATTTGGGCGATCGCCTCGTACATGTTGTTGACGTCCCGGTCACGGAGGTCCACCAGGCGTAGATGCCCGAGCGCCGGCTTCAGGTAGAGATGAACTATCTCCTCGTAGTCGGCGTAGGTTGAGCGGGCGAGGCTTCTTTTGCCTGGCAGCCAGTGTTTCTCGAGGTAGGTTCCGACCGTCAGGGAGCGATCGGTCACATGACCTACGTGACCAACCTTCGCGAGTTCCTCCGCCAGCGCATTGTCCGCGTCTCGTTCACTGGCGAACGGACCTACTAAGGGTCTGCGCCTCTTCCCGTCCACGCCACGTGGTGCGTCGTAGCGAAACCACCAGGCACCGTGATTTCGCTTCTTGAGCTGTGGGCACTTGCCCTCTGGGTACTTCTTGCCGGTCTCTGGGTTGCGGCATCCACACCGCTTGAAGGTACGTCCCTTCACCCGTCATCCTCCTTCGGTCGGGATCGTCCGGATCCACGGTCGTTCTTGATCGCCCTCGAGATCGCCTGGACGCTGACGTCAAGCTCGGCGGCGATACCCGTCAGCGTCATGCCTGAGTTGCGAGCTTCCAGCAGCGCGGCCCTACGCACGGCGGCCAGTTCGCCGATCAACGCTCGGCCGGATGCGGCAAGGACTTCGCACTCCTTGGCGCGCTCAATCGCGTCGAGTCGGTCGAGTCGGGCTAGGCGCGTGGCGAGCCACTCAACCGTACGCACGGCGTGGTCGTGAGGGGCTTCTTGGCTCAGGGGTTTGTCTGCTGACGGATCCATGACGGAGACCGATCAGAGCATCACTCTCCGTGAATGTCAACCCCGGGGTTGACAGATGCCTCGGGCCGGGACGCAGAGGCTGCCCCGGCCCGTAGCGAAATCGGCAGGAGGAGAGTCCAGATTACTGGCGGGCTACGCCGAGCAGCTTGAGCAGCTCGGCAGTAGGTACTCGGTATGCCGCGCCGATCCGGATGACTCGGCACGGAAAATCGCCACGCTTGGCGAGTTCGTAGGCATACGTGCGGGAGAGCCCAAGGGCTCGAGCTGCAGTCACGATGCTGACGACGGTCGGAAGTTCATCCAGGTCCGAGGACTTGAGGGTTTCCATGATCCTGCCTCCAGGTTGGATGTTCTGGCCTGTCGCGGCGTCCACGTCGGGTGCGCGAACGCATCGGTGCAGAGATACGTCAGGCCGCCTGTGAGATTTGGGCGAGTGCTTGCCATGGTGTGCCGTCCGGGACTGACGGAAGTGTCAGGTGAAGCACCATCCGCTATCGCAGGTGCCGTCGCCGTTCTCGAAGGGGAGGGTGTCGGCGGTGGGGGTGACGTCGGCGAGGGGGGCGTTGTAGCGGGTGAGGTAGACGGGGTCTTTGTCGAGGGTGGCGCGGCGTTTGTTGATGGTGGCTTCGAGGTGGCAGGCCTTGGTGAACAGGGCTGGTTGTTCGCGGCGCATGTCTTGCCAGGTGGTGAGGCGGTGGAAGGGGCAGAACCAGCAGGCGGATTTGGGTGGGACGGGCAGGCCGGCGGAGCGGATGATGCGGGGGCAGTCGGTGCGGCGGATGCCCAGGTCCAGGAGTGGGTAGACGATGCGTTCGTAGGGTTCGTGGCGGCGGGTGTTGGCGCGGTGGATTTCGTCGAGGCTGATGCCGATGGCGATGGTGGCGGGGTTGGCAGGGCTGGCGCCGTGTGCTTTGAGCCAGCGGCCGATGACGCGGATTTTGAAGTCGGCGGTGCTTATCTGCACCTGGCGTGAACGGGCAACTGTGGTGTTCATTGCTGGGTCTCCTGCCTGGTGTTGGTTGGCGGGAGTTGAGGGATGCCGAG
>NZ_JBEZGN010000033.1:0-122958 GCF_040650055.1 Spirillospora sp. NPDC048819
ACACCCGGTCCCATCCCGAACCCGGAAGTTAAGCCCTTCAGCGCCGATGGTACTGCATGGGAGACTGTGTGGGAGAGTAGGACACCGCCGGACTCATATTGCAGAAAGGGCCCCGCCGACACCGGCGGGGCCCTTTCTCATTTCTACGGTCGCCACATGTATCGAATGTCGGGCTCGTTCTCTTCGTTGTGGCGTCCATCGGTCCACTCGACGGCGACGAAGCCATGCCGCTCATAGAAGCGTCGCGCCGGCCCGTTGACCTGGAACGTCCACAAGTGCAGGCCGTCCGGGCGTTGCCGCTTGGCCAGGTCAACGAACCGGTCGCCGAGGCCCTGACCACGCCATTGCGGGTCTAGATAGAGCTGCTCCAACTCGCTGTGATCGAGGACGAGGAGCCCGACGAGGCCGCCGTCGGCGACCGCGACCCAACTCTCGTGCGCTGGGACGACCACGCTTGCGAACCATTCTCTGACCTGGGCGTCGTCATGGGGACGCTGCACGGTCGGTAATGCGGCGGTGAAGGAACGCAACCATACGTCGGCCATCTCGGCCGCATCCGAGTCTCCGGCACGGCGAATGACGACATGGTCGGTGCCCATGTCCACGACTCTGACAGGCAACGCCTTGTGACGCATCGGGGTTTGCGCGAGCAGTCAGGTGCATGGTCGCGTTGCCCCCTCAGAGGGATGCCCCTCATTCGGGAGAAGGCGGTGCCTTGTGCGGTGAGGGCGGGTGAGGGCCCTGAGCTGGGGGCCATCGGGGCCCGCCCTCGTGTGGGATGCCGGGTTGCGTTGTGCGGAATCAGACGTCCTGGCGCAGGCGGTCGGCCCGTTCCATGACCGTCGTCAGGACGCGGTGGGCGACGGCCAGATCGTCCGGGGTGAGACCGTCGTAGAGCTGGGCGGCGGTGCCCTGGACGGCGGTGGTCAGCCGGGTGTGCAGGTCCTCGCCTTGGGCGGTCAGGGTCACCGGGTCTCCGCCGTTGATCAGTTCTCGCTGCTCCAGTTCGTTGAGCAGCCGGTCCGCGGCGGCATCGTCCAGTCCGAGCTGAGGCTGGTCGCAGAGGTGGTCGCGCAGTGCGGTCCGGCTGGCCCACGGGCCTCGGACGGCTATCACCTTCAGGGTGATGTGCTGGTTCGAGGTGGTTCCGGTGTCGTGAAGTATCTGTTCGTGCAGTTTGCGGACGGCGCCGTGCGCCTCGGAAATGTCCTGTCCGGTGAGTACGGGTGTCTCGGTCATTGGTTCGTTCCTGTCTGAGGGATCGAGCAGTGCCTGCAGGGTGCGGACGAGCTCACGGTTGCGGGGGCCGGCGCTGCCGCCGATCGGTGCGGTGAGCTCGTCCTGGAGGGCGTGTACGACGGTCACGGCCTCTTTGATGACAGCCAGGCCCTTGTCGGTGAGGGTGAGTCGCAGCGCCCGCGGGTCGGCGGGATGTTGGTCCCGGACGACCATTCCGGCGCTCTCCAGTGCGCGGATGAGTTTGGAGACATAGATCGGTTCGAGCCCGGCGAAGTCGGCGAGCTCGCGCTGGCTGGGCCGGGTGCCCGACTGGGAGAGGCCGTACAGCGAGCCGAGCAGCGTGTACTGGGCGTGCGTGAGGCCGAGCGGTGCGACGGCGCGGTCCACCGCGGCCCGCCACCGGGTTGTGACCTGCCACAGCAGCCGCCCCGTGGCGGCGTCATCCAGCATCATGAAGCATAGTTTACTTGGAAATAGTGGCCATGGAAACTATTGGATTCGATCGTTGACGGGTGGCGCTCAGGTTCCGGGTCATGCGGGCAAGGGGCCGCTCGGCGGAGTCGTCTCCAGGCTTCGCAGGAGGGAATCGACGGCGGTGAGGTCCTTCTCGCTGAAGACCTGGATGCCTGCGCGTTCGAGGAGTGCCGTCGTGACGCCGTCCCCGGCGACGGGCGTCCCCGTGAAGGTGCCGTCGTAGATGCGGTGGCTGGCGCAAGATGGGCTGCCCTCTTTGAGGAGGGCGATACGGGCACCGGAGCGCTGAGCGGCCGCGAGGGCGAGTTCGGCGCCGCGCAGGAACTCGGCCGTCACGTCCTCGCCCGCGTCCGTGAGGACCTGGGCCGTCCCGTCGAGGACGGCGTGTCCGTCGCCGCCGACGATCTCGGCGGGTGGGCGAGGGACGGCCAGGCCGCCCGACACCTCGGGGCAGAACGGGACGAGGCGGCCCTCGGCGCGCCAGCGTTCGAATAGGCCGCCGGCGACCGGCCTGGCCGCGCCGTCGTAGCGGACGGGGCGGCCCACCAGGCAGGAGCTGACCAGAATGCGTTCCACATCCTCCAGCCTATGCGGGCGATTCCGTGTGCCCTTCCGCGCGGGGCTGCGGCTACCGGTGCACGTCGCACCGGACCATCGAAACCATCGGCACCATGGCCGGCTGGCGCGGAGGACGGTACCACCGGGCTGTCTGACGGTGATGGCTTGCGCCCTTCGAGCGTCCGGCGAATAGTGGGGGAATCCCCCGTCTGCAGGGAGCACGGCATGGTCCTCATCGGCCGTCCACTTCCCGAGGCGACCCGCACGCGTCGCCCGCGCGGCCCAGTCCTGGTGTCCTGGCTGACCACCACCGACCACAAGGTGATCGGTTACCTGTATCTGGTCACATCGTTCGTCTTCTTCCTGCTGGCCGGTGTGATGGCCATGGTGATCCGCGGGGAGCTGGCGGAGCCCGGTCTGCAGTTCGTGAGCAACGAGCAGTACAACCAGATGTTCACGATGCACGGCACGATCATGCTGCTGCTGTTCGCGACGCCGCTGTTCGTCGGGTTCGCGAACGTGATCATGCCGCTGCAGATCGGGTCGCCGGACGTGGCGTTCCCGCGGATGAACATGCTGAGCTACTGGCTGTTCCTTTTCGGCGGGCTGATCGTGATGGCCTCGTTCATCTCGCCGGGCGGCGCCGCGAGCTTCGGCTGGACGGGATACGCGCCGCTCAGCAGCGAACTCCGGACACCCGGCGTCGGCGCCGACATGTGGATCATGGGGTTGGCGCTGTCGGGGTTCGGGACGATTCTCGGCGGCGTCAATTTCATCACCACGATCGTCGGGATGCGCGCCCCGGGAATGACGATGTTCCGGATGCCGATCTTCACCTGGAACGTCTTCTTCACGAGCCTGCTGGTGCTGATGGCGTTCCCCGTCCTCGCCGCCGCGCTGCTCGGGCTGGAGGCGGACCGCCGGCTCGGCGCGCACATCTTCGACCCGGCGAACGGCGGGGCGCTGATGTGGCAGCACCTGTTCTGGTTCTTCGGGCATCCCGAGGTCTACATCATCGCGCTGCCGTTCTTCGGCATCGTCACCGAGGTCATTCCCGTCTTCAGCCGCAAACCGCTGTTCGGCTACTTCGGGATGGTCGGCGCCACGATGCTGATCGCGGGACTGTCAATGGCGGTGTGGGCGCATCACATGTTCACGACCGGCCGGGTCCTGCTGCCGTTCTTCTCGTTCATGTCGTTCCTGATCGCGGTGCCGACCGGCGTGAAGTTCTTCAACTGGGTCGGGACGATGTGGCGGGGGAGTCTCAGTTTCGAGACGCCGATGCTGTTCTCCGTCGGGTTCCTCGTGACGTTCCTGTTCGGCGGGCTTACCGGCGTCATCCTGGCCTCACCGCCGCTGGACTTCCATGTCCAGGACTCCTACTTCGTGGTCGCGCACTTCCATTACGTCGTCTTCGGGACGGTCGTGTTCGCGATGTTCGCGGGCTTCTACTTCTGGTGGCCGAAGATGACGGGGAAGCTGCTGCACGAGGGTCGGGGAAAGGTGCACTTCTGGACGCTGTTCATCGGCTTCCATACGACCTTCCTCGTCCAGCACTGGCTCGGGGCCCAGGGCATGCCGCGACGCTACGCCGACTATCCCGAGGAGTTCCTGACGCTGAACCGGGTGTCCAGCGCCGGGGCCTTCCTGCTGGGCGTGTCGACGTTGTTCTTCCTCTACAACATCTACCGGACGGCCAGGCACACCGCCCCGGTGGAGGCCGACGACCCCTGGGGGTACGGCAATTCGCTGGAATGGGCCACGTCCAGCCCGCCGCCGAGGCACAACTTCAAGTCGATCCCGCAGATCCGCTCCGAACGCCCGGCCTTCGACCTGCACTACCCCAAACGCCACCACCTCGAGGTGGCGGAGGGAACCGGCCGGTAGGAGGGGCCCTCGTTACCGGCCGTTTCCGAGAAAGCCCCGGCCTTCAGGCCGGGGATGAATCGGACTCCTGCGGAGCAGGTCAGGGATAGCATCCGCCCACGGGCGGATGGTCGTGGCGTGCGCGATGCGCCTGTAGTCCCGGGGGGTGAGGTGATGCCGACCACCCGGCGGTGACGTTGAGTGATTCCGTCGGTGGTCGCCGTTATTGTCCTGATCATGCCCTCCGCCACCCCTGCGGCCCCTGTGGCCTCCGGCCCGGCCCCTGAGCAGGAGGATCCGGGTCATGCCCGGTACACCTACCGGGCCCGGCTGTCGGGCACGGCCGAACGGGCGCTGCTGGCCGAGTGGGACCGCTGCCGGTGGGTGTGGAACATGTGTGTGGAGACCTCCAAGGCCGCGCACGCCGCGCGGGAGAAGATCGGCCCGCGGGCTGTGCAAGCTGCTGACCGGGTGGCGCGCTGAGCATCCGTGGTTGCGTGCTGGGGCGGCGGTGCCGCAGCAGCAGATCATCCGGGACTTCGGGAAGTCCCGCGCCAAGGCGTTGAAGGACATCCGGGATCGGCTGCCAATGCGGCAGCGGGCCGGGATGCCGAAGTTCAAGGCCAAGGCGCTGGCCGCGCCGACACTGAACTACAACCGGTGCGGGTTCCGCCTCAAGGGCCGGGTGCATCTGGCGGGCGGGATCGCGGTGCGGGTGGTGTGGTCGCGCGACCTGCCCGCCGACCCGGCATCGGTGCGGATCTACCGCGACAGCCTCGACCATTGGTACGTCAGCTTCGTGGTCCCCGCCCAGCCGGTCCCGCTGCCCCCGGCGAACACGATGATCGGGGTGGACTGGGGCGTGCGCGAGATCGCCACCACCACCTCCGGCCGGCACGACCTGCCGCACCCCCAGAAGAAGGCTGCCGACGGCCTGGCCCGCTACCAGCGCAAGATGGCCCGTCGCCGCCCCGTTCAAGGCCAGAAGGCGTCCAAGGGGTATCAGCGCGCCACCAAGCAGGCCGCCCGGGCGGCCAAGAAGGTCAGCCGTCAGCGGCAGGACCATGCCCGCAAGTGGGCTAAGCGGGTGGTCCGGGATCATGATCGGGTGGCGGTCGAGGACTTCCGTCCCAAGTTCCTGACCAAGACCACCATGGCGCGCAAGGCCACCGACGCCGCGATCGGCGCGACCAAGCGGGCGCTGGTGGAGATGGGCCGCAAACACGCCCGGGACGTCCGGCTGGTGGACCCCCGGTGGACAACGATGGACTGCGCGGCATGCGGTGCGAGAGCCAAGCACCGCATGCCGCTCGGAGAACGTACCTACACCTGCACCACCTGCGGCACATCCCGGCCACGGGACAAGAACTCCGCGCACGTGATGCTGGTCAGGGCCGGTTTCGTCCCTGCTGGTGCCGAGGGCATAAGACCAGATGGCCCGCCGGGGCCACCAGGCCGCCTGAGCCAGAAATCCCCACACAGCACCACCCGAGAAGGACAGGACCTGGACACGCTCCAGGCCTCCCCTCCCTTCAGGGAGGGGAGGATTCAATTGCCGGAACGGATGCGGTCGACGGCTATCTGAGCGACGCGGACGGCGGCGCCCGGGTTGAGGCGGACGCCGCGCCAGGCGATGCGGCCGTGGGCGGGGGCGACGATGAGGGCCTGGTTCTTTCCGACGCCGCGCATGATGTCGCGGGCCAGCTTCTCGGCCGTGTACAGGCGCGGGGACGCCTTGGCGATGTCGCCGGTGGCGTCTCCGCTCATGGGCGTCTCGGGCAGGTCCGGGTTGACGTTGTGGAGCAGCGGGGTGTCGACGAAGCTCGGGCACACGACGCTGACCTTGACGCCGCGTCCGGCCGCCTCGGCGCGCAGGCCGAGGGACAGGCCCACGACGGCGTGCTTGGTGGCGGTGTAGGGGATGCCGATCGGCATCGGGACGAGGCCGGCGAGCGAGGCGGTGTTGACGATGTGCCCGCGGCCCTGCTCCAGCATGATCGGGTAGGCGGCGTGGACGCCGTGCACGACGCCCTTGAGGTTGATGTCGATCGCGCGGTTCCAGTGGTCGAGGGTGAGTTCCTCGGCCAGGCCGCCGACGGCGATGCCGGCGTTGTTGAACACCAGGTCGAGGCGGCCGTGGTCGGCCTTCACGCCCTTGTACAGGTCGGCGACGGCGTCGGCGTCGGTGACGTCGAGGTGCGCGGAGGCGGCCTTGCCCTTGCCGAGGGTGTTCAGCTTGTCGGCGACCTGCCCGGCACCCTCGGCGTTGATGTCGGTGACCACGACGGTGTCGCCGCGCGCCACCAGGGACGTGGCGATCGCACGGCCGATGCCGGATGCGCCTCCGGTCACGATCGCGATGCTCATTCGGGTGCTCCGCTCGATGTTCGGTACCGGCATGTTCGACGCCGGAACCGCGGGTTTCTGCCGGGCGGCCGGAACCCGCGGCCATTAATTGGATTTGGTGTTTAATTGCGCGGAATTCTACGGGGTGCGGGGGCGCCGCCGATACACGTCCCGCCTACAAAACCGGGCTCACGGTCTCGTCCCGCGGCTCGGCTTCGTCCCGCCGCCCGATCTGGAAGTCCGCCGGGTCGAGCCTGCGGGTGCGCAGCCAGAAGGCGATGGTGGACGCCGGCCACGCCGCCCGGTTGACGCCGCTCCGGTCCAGGTACCAGCTGTCGCAGCCCCCGGCCACCCACACGGCACCCGAGGATCGGCGCTGCACCCACGCGTTGAACGAGTCCTGGACGGACGGCCGCACGGAGATCCGGGTGCCGCCGGCGCCGTCCAGCATCGCCAGGCATTGCAGGACGTACCGGACCTGCGCCTCGATCATGAAGATCATCGAGTTGTGGCCGAGACCGGAGTTGGGGCCGAGCAGCAGGAACAGGTTCGGGAAGCCCGCCACCGTGACGCCGAGATGCGCCTCGATGCCGTCCTTCCAGGCGTCCTGGATCCGCAGCCCGTTCCGTCCGACGATGTGCGCGCCGTCGAACGCGTCGGTCACGTGGAAGCCGGTGCCGAAGATGATCGCGTCGACCTCGTGCTCGCGTCCGTCCCGGGTGACGATCGAGTGCTCACGGACCTCGGCGATGCCCTCGGTGGTCAGCTCCACGTTGGGCCGCGTCAGCGCCGGATAGTAGTCGCTGGACACCAGCGTCCGCTTGCAGCCCATCGTGTAGTCCGGGGTGAGCTTGCGGCGCAGGTCGCGGTCGGGGACCTGGCGGGCGAGATGCCACCGCGCGAGCGAACTCGCCGCCTTCAGCAACCTCGGGTTCTTGAATCCGAGGACGAAGCTCTCCTGCATCAGGTAGACGCCGTTGCGGTACCCGCGCTGGACGAGCGGGACGCGGCGGAACAGCGCCCGTTCCAGCCCGGTGATCCCGCGGTCGGGCTTCGGGATGATCCACGGCGGCGTCCGCTGGAACACCGTCAGCTGCCTGACCCGCCTGGCGATCTGCGGGACGAACTGGATCGCGGACGCGCCCGTACCGATCACCGCGACGCGCTTGCCGGTCACGTCGTAGGAGTGGTCCCACTGGGCGGAGTGGAACGTCCGGCCCGCGAACGAGTCCAGGCCCGGCAGGTCGGGGATGCTGGGGTGGTGCAGCGGCCCCATCCCGGCGACGAGGGCCCGTCCCCGGACGGTCTCGCCGTCGCCGGCGGTCACCACCCAGGTGTCGGTGGCGTCGTCGTACTCGGTCCCGGTGACCTCGGTGTTGAACCGGATGTGCTGCGCCAGGTCGTACTTGTCGACGATGTCCTTGATGTACTGCAGCAGCTCCGCCTGCTTCGGGAACATCCGCGACCAGTCGTTCTTGTGCTCGAACGAATAGGAGTACAGCAGCGACATGATGTCGCAGGCGCACCCGGGGTAGGTGTTCTCCCGCCACGTCCCGCCGACGTCGTCCGCCTTCTCCAGGATGACGAAGTCGTGGACGCCGGCCTTCTTCAGCCCGATCGCCATGCCGAGGCCGGAGAAGCCCGTCCCGATGACGACGACCTTGTACGGGCCGCCCGGCCCCGCCGCGGGCGTGACCACGGCGGAGCCGGCCTTCGCGGCGGTATCCCGGCCGGCCTTCGCGTCGGCCATGCTCAGGCCGCCTTGGGGGCCTTGATCTCACGGCGCTGCTTCGGCTCGTCCCAGATGCCGAACGCCTTCCACACCTGCTTGCCGGCCGGGCCGACCACGCCGAGCTCGGCCATCAGGTCACGGATCTTGCCGACCGAGTTGGAGATCTCCGCCTGCGACACCTCGTTCTTGTACGCCTGCCGGACGACGTCCTTCGGGATGCCGAAGTGCCGCACCATCGGCCCGGGCGGGGACAGCATGATCCGCGCCATCACGCCGAGGACGACCGGGGTCGCGATGCCGAGGACCCGGCGGCGCATCGGGTTCATGTTCGGCACCCGGTGCTTGAGGTAGTGCCGGGCGAACGAGATGTGCCGGGCCTCCTCCGCGATGTGGATCTTCATGATGGTCTCTTCGAGCGGGTGCTTGATGTGCCCGCCCTTGAGGGACTTGCGCTGGACGTAGTCGATCGGGTCCTCGCCGCCGAGCACGAACACGAAGAACATCTCGGTGCTGACCAGCGGGATCCACGGGGCGGCCTGCGCGATGAAGCTGAGCGACCGCGGCATGCCGCGGATCGGCATCTTCGTCCGGTTCACGAACTCCTGGAACATCATGCCGTGATGACATTCCTCGGTCGTCTCGTGGTAGACGTACCGGAACTCCGGCCGGCCGTTCGGCAGCCGGTAGGCGTAGTTGAGCAGCCCGCGCTTCAGCAGGTTCTCGAACTGCAGGCCGATCTTCATGGCGGTGGCGACGCGCCACAGCCCGATCTGCGCCTGGATCTCCGGCGGCTGCGACTGGTACCACGCCGTCTCGCCGAGCCGGTCGAACGGCGGCAGCACCCAGCGGGGGTCGTTCTTGTCGACCTTGAACTCCGGGTCGTCCCAGGGGATGTCGACGTACGCTTCCCAGTGCTTGTCCACCGACGCCTTGTTCAGGCGGTCGATGACGCCCAGATACGACTTCTTGTCCTTGACCTGTTCGCGAACCTCGTCGGCGAGCTCGGTGGGGGCTTTGGGCATGTCGGTCGCTCCCTCGGGGTCGTGCTGTCGGACGGGGCCGACGGTGCTACGGGGGGTGGAATCAGGGTCGGGTGGGATTTCAGGGCTTGGTCGCGGCACGCGGCTCGGTGACGTCCGCGTCCGCCGGTTCGGGGCCGGCCTCTTCGGGGCGCGGCGCTGCGGACCCGGTCTCGGTCGCCGGGCCGGGGGCGGTGGTGGGCATCGGGGCGCGGGTGGGTGTTCCCTGCTCCGGGACGATCAGCTGCGCGACGTCCTTGACCTGGCGCAGCACCGCTGCCTGGTGGCCGTCGACGTCGTCGTCCAGCGCGTTCTGGACCGACAGGCCGACGAACATCGCGTACAGGCCGCGCAGCATCGTCGGGACGAAGTCGGCGGGCAGCGTGTTCTCGGGGAACAGCTTCTCGAACGTCTCCAGGATGACCTGGAGGATCCGCTCGTTGAGGTCGCGGCACAGGGGCCGCAGCTCGTCGTCGGTGCGGGCCGCCACCGCCAGCTCCATGAGGGCCTTGGCCGGACGGCCGCGGAACACCTCCCACAGCAGGTCGAGCGCGCCCGACACGTTGCGCCGTTCGGCCGGCAGCACCGCGAACGCGGTCTCGTACGCCAGCCGCTGCGCTTCCAGCAGATGCTCCAGCGCGGCCGCGACCAGCACCATCTTGGTCGGGTAGTGGTGCTGCTGCGCCCCGCGGGACACGCCGGCGCGGCGCGCCACCTCGGTGGTGGACGTCCCGGACCAGCCGAGGTCCACCAGGCACTCCATGGTGGCCTCCAGGAGGCTGGCCTGCGTGCGCGACCGGCGTTCCTGCTGCGTACGGCGGCTGGAGGGGCCGCGCCGATGACGTCGGCGACTGCTTACTGACACGCCTCAGACGGTACGAGCGAACAAACAAGCAATCAAGCCTGCATGTATGTTGGGCGCATCACAGTTGGACAACGAGTCGAAGTACTGCGGTGGTCGTAGACGCGTTGCCCGGAGTGCTGCGGACGGCGCAGTGCCAGAGCCTCTCCTGGCCCGACGACGGGCGCCATGACGGGCCGCGACGATCCCGGCATGGGAAACGCAGCAGAAGCAAGGCGAACGATCAACGAGGACCCGGGCGTCGCGAAGGGCGGCGCCCGCACGGTCCACCTCACCAAGGTGTACGGGTCCGGTGACATGGCGGTGCGCGCGCTCGACGACGTCAGCGTCGTGCTCCCCGAAGGACGGTTCACCGCGATCATGGGTCCGTCCGGCGCCGGCAAGTCCACGCTGATGCACTGCGTGGCGGGGCTGGAGGACGCGACGTCCGGCAAGGTCTACGTCGGCGGCGAGGAGCTCGGGGCGCTGTCGGACCGGCGCCTGACCCGGCTCAGGCGCGAGCGGATCGGGTTCGTGTTCCAGGCGTTCAACCTGCTCCCGACGCTCACCGCACGCGACAACATCGTCCTGCCGATGACGCTGGCCGGCACCGCCCCGGACCAGGAGTGGCTGAACACGGTCATCCGCGTCCTGAAGCTGGGCGACCGGCTCTCGCACCGCCCGTCGGAGATGTCGGGCGGGCAGCAGCAGAGGGTGGCGCTGGCGCGCGCGCTCGTCACCCGCCCGCAGATCGTGTTCGCGGACGAGCCGACCGGCAACCTCGACTCCCGCACCGGCGCCGAAGTACTGGACCTGCTCCGCAACGCCGTGGACAGCCTGGGCCAGACGGTCGCGATGGTCACCCACGACCCGGTCGCCGCCGGACACGCCGACTCGGTGGTGTTCCTCGCCGACGGCCGGATCGTCGACGTCATGGACGCGCCCACACCCGACCGGGTGCTGGACCGGATGCGGGGACTGGGGGACCACCGATGATCGGGCTCGTCTTCAAAGAACTGTGGGGACGCAAACGCCGCATGGTCGGCTCCCTGCTGGCCGTCTTCCTCGGCGTGACGTTCCTGACCGGAACGCTCGTGCTCGGCGACACCCTCGCCGGCAGCATCGACGGGTACTTCTCCAACGCCTACGGCAAGACCGAAGTCAGCGTGCGGAACTCCACGAAGGTCAGCGACGAGCCCTGGGGCTCCCGGGGGCAGATCGACGCGTCCGTCCTCGGGAAGGTCCGGCAGGTGGACGGCGTCGCGAACGCCGAACCGGTCATCCAAGGCTCAGGACAGCTGCTCGCCAAGGACGGCACGGTCATCCAGTCACGCGGCCCCCGCACCGCCGGCAACTGGATGACCGATCCGAAGCTCAACCCTTACCGGCTCGCAGAAGGCCGGGCGCCCCGCGCGCCGAACGAGGTCGTCATCAACAAAATGTTCGCCGACGAGGGCAACCTGACCGTCGGGGACCGGACGTCGGTGCTCACCCCCGAACGGATTCCCGTGACGGTCGTCGGCATCAGCATGTTCGGTGAGGAGGAGGCCTTCGGCGAGACGTCGTTTACGGCGTTCACGCTCGAAGGCGCCCGCGAGCACGTCGCGAAGACGCCCGACCGCATCAGCGGCGTCTCCATCCTCACAGAGGACGGCGTCAGTCCGGACGAGCTGGCGTCCCGCGTGCAGAGCGTCCTGCCCGCCGGAACCGAAGCCGTCACCACCCAGGCGCAGGTCGAGGAGGGCATGAGCGAGGTCGAAAGCGGCTTCCTCACCATCTTCCGCACCGTCCTCGGCGCGTTCGGCGCGGTGGCGCTGCTCGTCGCCGCGTTCAGCATCCACAACACGTTCGCGATCACGATGGCGCAGCGGACCCGCGAGTCGGCGCTGTTGCGCGCGCTCGGCGCCGGACGCCGCCAGGTCGTCACCATCGTCGGCTTCGAGGCCCTGGTGATCGGCGGTGCCGCCACCCTCGCCGGGCTCGCCGGGGGGCTGGGATTCGCGGCCCTGCTCCGGCTGCTGTTCACCGAGTTCCGGATCGGCATCGCCATGGAGGGCCTCACGGTGTCGGCGACCACCCTCCTGATCGCGGTTCCGGTGGGGCTGCTCGTCACGTTCTTCGCGGCGCTCGGTCCCGCGGTGAAGGCGTCCAGGGTGCCGCCGCTGGCCGCGCTGCGCGAGGTGTCCGCCGAGTCCGCCGGCCCGTCCGACACCCGCGTCATCGTCGGCGGCGTCTTCGCCGCGGTCGCGATCGGGACCGTCGTGTTCGGCGCCCTCACCGAGCAGATGGCGATGGCGGGAGCGGGCGCCATCGTGACCGTCGTCGCGATGGTCGCGCTCGGCCCCGTCGCGGCCCGCCCGGTGGCCAGGCTCCTCGGCGGGCCCGCGGCACGGCTGCGCGGCGTCCCCGGGACGCTCGCTCGCGACAACGCGTCCCGCAGCCCGCAGCGCACCGCCGGGGCCGCGACCGCCCTGATGATCGGCGTCGGCGTCGTCACGCTGATGACGGTGTTCATCGGGTCGCTGGGCGCGTCCCTGGAGAACAGCGTCGCCGGATCGTTCAAGGGCCGGATCGTCGTCAACGCCGGCGGCAACGAGACCGGCGGGTTCAGCACCGCGCTCGTCCGGGACGCCGCGGAGCTGCCGCAGGTCGGCGAGATCGCGGGCGTCGGCAACGGCAGCCTGCGGGTGGACGGCGACCCGTCGACGGTCAGCGTCGCCGACCCGTCCGCCCTCGGCCGGGTCCTCGACCTGGACGTCACGCAGGGCGGCCTGGCCGACGCCGGCACGTTCGCGGTGTCGAAGAGCGTCGCCGACGAGAAGGGGTGGAGCACCGGGTCACAGGTGGGCGTCACGTTCGCCGACGGCGCCTCACAGCGCCTCACCGTCGGCGCCGTCTACGAGAACACCGACCTGACCGGCGACTACCTCGTGCCGCGCACCGTGTGGAACGCGCACACCAGGCAGCCTCTGGACAACGCGGCGTTCGTCGAACTGGCGCCCGGCGCGTCGGAGGCGGACGCGCGGCAGGCGCTGACGGCGCTCGCCAAACCGTACGGCGCACCGGAGGTCCAGACGCGCGACGACTACGTCGCCGCCCAGACCGAGGAGATGACGGGGTTCATCACCGTCGTCTACGGGATGCTCATCCTCGCCATCGTCATCGCGCTGATGGGCATCGCGAACACGCTGTCGCTGTCGGTCCACGAGCGGACCCGCGAGCTGGGACTGCTGCGCGCGGTCGGCGGGACCCGCCCGCAGATCCGGTCGATGGTCCGCTGGGAATCGGTCATCGTCGCGCTGTTCGGCACCGGCGGGGGCCTCGGCCTCGGGGTGTTCCTCGGGTGGGGCCTCGGCTCCGCGCTCGGCAACCCGTTCGCACCGGGGGCCGTGCAACTCGCGGTCATCGCGCTGGTCGGCGCGGTCGCGGGCGCCCTCGCCGCGATCCGCCCGGCCCGGCGCGCCGCGCGCCTGGCGATCCTGTCCGCGATCTCCGCCCCGTGACGCCCCCGGACCCGTCCCCCCGCAGCCACGCGGGGGGACGGCTCTTTCCGGGCCGGTTTTCGGGGCGGGGCCTTTCCCGCCCGGCCGCATTCGTGCGGGCGGCCGTCGATATGGTGAGTCCATGCAGGTCAACCAGTCGGGCAAGCTCACCAACGTCTGTTACGACATCCGCGGGCCGGTGCTCAAGCGCGCCAAGCAGCTGGAGGCCGAGGGGAACAACATCCTCAAGCTGCACATCGGCAACCCGGCACCGTTCGGGTTCGAGGCCCCGCCCGAACTCCTCCACGACATGATCCGCAACCTGCCGGAGGCGCACGGCTACAGCGACTCCAAGGGCATCCTGCCCGCCCGCCGCGCCGTCGTGCAGCGGCTGGAGGACGACGGCGTCTCCGGCGTCGACGTGGAGGACGTCTACCTCGGCAACGGCGTCTCCGAGCTGATCGTGATGACCCTGCAGGCGCTCCTCAACGACGGCGACGAGGTGCTCATCCCGGCCCCCGACTACCCGCTGTGGACGGCGTCGGTCTCCCTGTGCGGCGGGACGCCCGTCCACTACCTGTGCGACGAGGACGCCGGCTGGGAGCCCAGCGTCGACGACATCGAATCGAAGATCGGCGACAGCACCAGGGCGATCGTCGTCATCAACCCGAACAACCCGACCGGCGCCGTCTACTCGCGGGAGGTGCTGACGCGCATCGTCGAGGTCGCCCGCCGCCGCAACCTCATCATCTTCGCCGACGAGATCTACGACCGGATCCTCTACGACGACGCCGAGCACGTCCCCATCGCGTCCCTGAACACCGACCTGCTCTGCCTCACCTTCGGCGGCCTCTCGAAGAACTACCGCGTCGCCGGGTTCCGCGCCGGCTGGGTCGCGCTGTCCGGCCCGAAAGGACACGCCGAGTCCTACATCGAGGGCATCGACATCCTCGCCAACATGCGGCTCTGCCCCAACGTCCCCGGCCAGCACGCCATCCAGGCCGCACTCGGCGGCTACCAGAGCATCGAAGACCTCGTCCTGCCGACCGGACGCCTCGGCGAGCAACGCGACCGCGCCTGGAAACTGCTGAACGACCTGCCCGGCGTGAGCTGTGTCCGCCCCATGGGCGCCCTGTACGTCTTCCCGCGCCTGGACCCCGAGATGTACCCGGTCGAGAACGACATGCGCTTCGCCCTCGACCTCCTCGAACAGCAGAAACTTCTCGTCGTCCAGGGGACGGGCTTCAACTGGCCGTCCACCGACCACTTCCGCGTCGTCACCCTGCAGTACGCCGACGACCTCGAAGAGGCCGTGGGCCGCATAGGCGAGTTCCTCAACACCTACCGCCGCTGAACCCTGTCCTGCCGCCGAGCCGTTGCGTCCCTACTGGGCAGGGGACGGTTATGGCGCGTCCGTCGCGGCGGTGTCGAGGCGGCGGAGGGCGCCGCGGACCGTGTCCGGGGCCGTGGTGGCCCAGAACGGCGGCAGTGAGTTCTTGAGGAAGCCGCCGTAGCGTGCCGTGGCGAGCCGAGGGTCGAGGACGGCCACGACGCCCCGGTCGTCCATGGAGCGCAGGAGACGCCCCGCGCCCTGCGCGAGCAACAGCGCGGCGTGCGTCGCCGCGACCGCCATGAAGCCGTTGCCGCCGCGCGCCGCCACCGCCCGCGACCGCGCCGAGGACACCGGATCGTCCGGACGCGGGAACGGGATGCGGTCCATGATGACGAGCTGCAGCGACGGGCCGGGGACGTCCACGCCCTGCCAGAGCGACAGGGTGCCGAACAGGCAGGTCCGCTCGTCCTCGGCGAACTGCTTGACCAGCAGCGACGTGGAGTCGTCGCCCTGGCACAGCAGCGGATGCGACAGGTGGTCCTTCAGCTCGTCCGCGGCCTGCCGGGCGGCCCGCATCGAGGAGAACAGGCCGAGGGTGCGCCCGCCCGCCGCCTCGATCAGCTCCGTGATCTCCGTCAGGTAGGCGTCGGCGAGACCGTCCCGTCCCGGCTGCGGCAGATGCCGCGCGACGTACAGGATGCCCGCCTTCGGATGGTCGAACGGCGAGCCGACGTCCAGCCCGGACCACACGACCTCGGTCTCCTCGCCCTTCTCCGTTGCGGTCTGCGCGAGACCTTCGGCGGCCGTTCGCGCGTCCTTCGAGGTGCTCTCGCCCAGCGGCGGCAGCCCCCACTGGCGGGCGAGCGGCTCGAACGACCCGCCCAGCGTCAGCGTCGCCGAAGTCAGGATCGCGGTGCGCTGCTCGAACAGCGTCGTCCGCAACAGCCCGCCGACCCCGATCGGCGCCACGTGCAGCGCCGGCGGACGCTTGGGCCGGCCGTCCTGGACGAACGGCTTCTCCAGCCACACCACATCGAAGCGCTGGGCGATCTCCGGCTGGAACGCCTCCAGCATCCTCACAGCCGTTTCATGCAGCTCTTCCAGCGACGACCGTGCCGCCTTGCGCGCGGCCATGTCGCCTGGGTCGGACTCCTTCTTGTCCGGCCCGAGCGCGGTGATACAACCATGCGCAGCGTCCCGTACGACAACGAGGGTGTTGCCCAAGGCGGGCGACAGGACGTCCATACGCCCGGCGGGCATGTCCTCCAGCAGAAGACCGAGCCCCTCCGCGGCCTCCTTCAACCGGTCGGCCGTGGCTTCCTCGATGAGACGCCCGCACCGGCGAGCCGCCACCTCCACCGCCGCCGCGCTGAGGTCCCCCGTCGCGACCGACGTGACGCGGTCGACCAGCTCATGTGCCTCGTCCACGACCACGACATCGTGCTCGGGCAGGACCTGGAACTCCTCCAGCGCGTCGATAGCCAGCAGCGCATGGTTGGTGACGACGATGTGCGCCTCACCCGCCTCCGCGCGGGCCAGCTCGGCGAAGCATTCCGTGCCGTGCGGGCAGCGCTGAGCACCCAGGCACTCCTTCGCGGTGACGGCCACCTGCCGCCACGCCTGCTCGCCCACCCCCGGCACCAGCTCGTCACGGTCGCCGGTCTTGGTCTCGTCGGCCCACTCGTTCAGCCGCTTGACCTGCCGTCCGAGCGACGACAGCTGCTGCGGGTCGAACAGGCTCGGGCCCTCGTCCTCCTCCGGAACACCCGTCTGGACCCGGTGCAGGCACAGGTAGTTGCGGCGGCCCTTGAGGATCGCGAACTTCAGCTCCGTCCCGAGCTGCGGCCCGAGCGCCTCCGCCAGCCGCGGCAGATCACGGTCGACGAGCTGGCGCTGCAACGCGATCGTCGCCGTCGACACGACCACCGTCGTCTGCTTCTCGACCGCATGCCGAATTGCGGGGACCAGGTAGGCCAGCGACTTTCCGGTACCGGTGCCGGCCTGCGCGGCGACATGCTCCCCGGACTCGATCGCCTTCTCCACCGCCCGCGCCATCTCCACCTGCCCGGGGCGCTCGGCGCCCCCGATGGACGCGACGGCTGTGGCGAGAAGGGTCGCCATGTCCGGAATCTGGGTATCGCTGCCGGTCAGCAGATCAGGGGCGGGCACGTCGCCCAACGCTACCGTCCGCGGAGGACACCCGCGTCCAGTCCCGTCAGCCGACACCCGCCATCGACCGATACTCCACCAAACCCCCGTAGAACATCCACCGCACGACCTGCAGTTATCCACAATCTGCGGGGCGGTATCGGCCACGCGGCCCGCCTGCCACCGTCGAGGGCATGACACCTTTGGTGATCCGATCGGCCCAAGACGCCATCGCAGCCGTCCCGTACCTGCTCGGCTTCCACCCGTCCCGCAGCCTCGTCGTGATCGGCTTCGAGGGACGCGCCCACGGCACCTGCGCCGTCCGGCTCGATTTACCGTCATGCGATGCCGCCGGGCGGGTGGCCGCCCTCCTCGCCGGCAACGGCTTCGCGCGGTCCCTCGTCCTCGGCTACGGACCACCCGGCGAGGTCGGCGAGTCCGCCGCGGCCATGCAGGCGGCGCTGAGCTCCGCGGGCGTCCCCGCCGCCGAGGCGATCCGCGTCGCCGACGGCCGCTGGTGGTCGCTCACCTGCGACGACGACTGCTGCCCGCCCGAGGGCACCCCCTACGACGTCTCCGCCAGCGTCCTCGCCGCCCAGGCGACCTACGCCGGCCACGTCGCGCTCGCCGACCGCGCCGAACTCGTCCGCTCCGTCCAGCCGCTCGACGGCCCCGCCCGCGCCGCCATGCGCGAGGCCACCACCCGCGCGGAAAAACGCCACACCACCGGCGACGACCTCGCCTACGTCCTCACCCTCCTCACCCGCCCGACCCCGACCGACGACGAGGTCGCCCGGCTCGGCATTCTCCTCACTGACCTGCGGATCCGCGACGAGGCCTGGATCCGCATCGACGAGGAGTCCCCGGGCGCCGACATCGCCTTCTGGCGTAACGTCCTCCGCCGCGTCGAGGAACCGTACGCCCCCGCCCCGGCGTCCCTCCTGGCCTTCGCCGCCTACTCCGCCGGCGACGGCGGCCTGGCCAACGTGGCCCTGGAACGCGCCCTGGACGCCGACCCCGCCTACTCCATGGCCGTCCTGCTCAGAGAAGTGATCAACGCCGGCATCCCACCCTCGAAGGTCCGCCTGCACATGACCCCCGACCAACTAGCAGCCGCCTACTACGACCAACACCGAGAAGCCGGCTGACCCTCCCACCCCAACCAACCCCACACACCGCCCAACCCAGACGTGCCGAGCGCCCCCGGCAACGCCGCGCCCACCACCCCCGTCGCGCCGCTGAAACACGGGACCCAACCACGCACGCCGCGCCCAACCACGGACGTCGGCCCGCCCGTGCACGCCGAGGCGCCCGGGACGCCGCGCCCGACCAGCACGCCCGGGTACGCCGGGCCGACGTCCGACCGCGCGCGCCGGGCGGCACGCCGGGCTCAGCCGCATGCGCCGGGCCGAGCGGGGGACGCTGTGTCCGACCGGGTGCGCCGGACGGACCGGGGACGTCGCGTCCACCGGTTGCGCCGTGCTGACCGTTGACACCGCGCCGACCGCGCTGGCCGTGCCGCTGAAACACGCCGCGCCCGGCCGCGCACGCCGTGCCCAGCCAAAAGACGTCGGCCCGTGCCCGTGCATGCCGAGCGGAGCGGGACGCCGCGCCCGCCGCGTCCGCCCGCGCACGCCGCGTCCGACGGGGAACGCCGCATCCGACCGCGTGCGCCGACGGAGCGGGAGGCCGCACAACCCGGGGCACGCCGGGTCCGACCACATGCGCCGGGCCGGGGGGACGCCGTGCCCGACAGGGTGCGCCGGGCGGACCGGGAAGTCGCATCGACGGGGGACGCTGTGCTGACCGTCAACGTTGCGCCGACCGCGCCCGCCATGCCGCTGAGACCCGCCGCGCCCGACCGTGCATGCCGCGCCCGGCCGTGCATGCCGCGCCCGACCGTGCATGCCGCGCCCGACCGTGCACGCCGTGCCCGACCGTGCACGCCGTGCCCGACCGTGGACGTCGGCCCGCCTGTGCACACCGAGCCGCCCGGGACGCCGCGCCCGACCGGCACGCCCGGGTACGCCGGGCCGACGTCCGAACCGCGTGCGCCGGGCGGAGCGGGACGCCGCACCCACCGGGCAGGACGGGCCGGGCGGCACGCCGGGCTCGGCCGCATGCGCCGGGCCGAGCGGGGGACGCTGTGTCCGACAGGGTGCGCCCGGACGGACCGGGAGTGTGCCGCGTCTACCGGTGGCGCTGTGCTGACCGTCGACACCGCGCCGACCGCCTTGGCCGTGCCGCCGAAACACGCCGCGTCCGCCCGCGCCCGCCGCGTCCGCCCGCGCACGCCGCGCCCACCCACCCGCGCACGCCGCGCCGACCCGCGCACGCCGCGTCCGACGGGGAACGCCGCGTCCGACGGGGAACGCCGCGTCCGACGGGGAACGCCGCGTCCGACGGGGAACGCCGCGTCCGACCGCATGCGCCGACGGAGCGGGGAGGCCGCACAACCCGGGGCACGCCGGGTCCGACCACATGCGGCGGGCCGAGGGGACGCCGTGCCCGACCGGGTGCGCCGGGTGGACTGGGGGACGTCGCGTCGATTGGGGACGCTGTGCTGACCGTCAACGCCGCGCCGACCGCGCCCGCCATGACGCTGAGACACGCCGTGTCCGACCGTGCACGCCGCGCCGAGCGGGGACGCCGTGCCCGACCAGTAGGCCGGGGTACGCCGGGTCGACGTCCGACCGCGCGCGCCGGAGGAGCGGGAGGCCGCCTTCACCGGACGCGCCGGGCGGCACGCCGGGCTCGGCCGCATGCGCCGGGCCGGGCGGGGGCGCGGTGCCCGACAGGGTGCGCCGGGCGGACTGGGGGGCGTCGCGTCGATTGGGGACGCGGTGCTGACCCGTCAACGCCGCGCCGGCCGCGCCCGCCTTGCCGCTCGGACCGGCTGACGTCCGACCGTGCACGCCGCGCCCGGCCGCGGACGTCAGCCCGCCTGTGCACACCGAGCCGCCCGGGCAGGCTGAGCCCAACCGGGTGCGGCGGGCGGACCAGTGCGCCGTGCCGAGCGGGACGCCGCGCCCGACCAGCACGTTCGGCACGCCGGGACGGCGGGTGATGCTGCGTCCGACTGCGCGGCGGGGCAAGGGGGACGCCGGGCCCGATACGGGACGCCGGGTCGACGGGACGCTGTGCTCACCGGGGGGCGCCGGGCCGAGCGTAGGTCGTGCTTGTTGGGCGCGCCAGGCCGTGCGGGCACGTCGGTCGGGTTCGACCGCGTGTGTCGGGCCGCCTGGGGGACGCCGCGTCCGGTTGCGCGCCAGGCCGAGGGGACCCCAGGCCTATCGGCATGCCGGGTTAGGGGGCTACGGCTTCGCCGGGGGTGCCGGGGTCTATGCGGCGGTCGGGGTTGCGGGCGTTCCAGGCGCGCATGCGGGGCGGGTAGCCGACGATCTGGACGTCGTAGATGGGCAGGCCGAGGTCGCGGGCCACCTTGCCGATGACCTTGGGGGAGCCGACGCGGCGGCGGGTCCACTCGCCGTCGTGCGCGATGGCGACGGCGGTGGTGTCGGTGGCGAAGGTCTCCGGTTCGACGAAGAACTCGACGCCGCGGCGGCTGCGGGCGAAGGCGATCAGCGCCTCGATGTCGGAGTCGGTCGCCTCGCGGTCGAGCCTGGTCACCGTGGACCCGCGGTTCTTGCGGATCCCGAATCGGTCCCGGAACCTCATGCCTGCCCCGTCGTCTGGTGCCGGCCCCCGGAACCGTTCCGGGGGTCAGTGGCGGTCTATGACGATAACGGCTGCGCGGCCTCCGCTGGTTCCCGACACAGCGGCGGCATCCCCGGCGAGCGCGGCGCGGCGTCCTAGACTGGCCGACCTTGGGGGATCGGCAGCTGGGGGGTTGATGGACGGGCCGATGCTGGTCCGGCGGGGGGCGGCCGGTGTGCTCGCGGCCGCGGTGTTCGGGGGGCTGAGCACGCTGGCCCCGGTCGACGAGCGGGTGCGGCTGACCGCGGCGCGGAGCGAGACTCCCGCGCCCGAGCCCAAGGCGCCGAGGCCCGAGCCGAAGCCGCCGCCGCCCGACTGCACCCGCGTGAAATGCCTGGCGCTGACTTTCGACGACGGGCCGGCGGAGAGCACCGGGGAACTGCTGGACATCCTGGCGTCCCGCAACGTCAAGGCGACGTTCTTCCTGATCGGAGAGAACGCCGCCAAGTACCCCGGGCTCGTACGGCGTGAACATGAGGCCGGGCACGAGGTCGCCGACCACAGCTACACGCACGCCGACCTCGGGAGGGCCTCCAAAAAGAAGATCATCTCCGAGTTGACGCGGACGCAGGAGGCGATCCGGCGCGCGTCCGGCGTCACGCCCGATCTGCTGCGGCCGCCGTACGGGTCGACGTCCGAACGGCTGACCAGGATCGCGCGGCGAATGGGAATGGCGCAGATCCTGTGGACGGTCGACCCGCTCGACTGGCGGCACCGCGACACCGAGGACATCGAGCGCCGGGTGCTGGAGTCGGTGAAGCCCGGCCACATCGTGCTGCTGCACGACATCCATTCGACGACCGTGCGCGCCGTCCCGGAGATCATCGACCGCCTCGCAGCGAAGGGCTACGTGTTCGTGACCGTCTCCGAACTGTTCGGCGGGAAACTGGCACCGGGGGAGGAGTACACGCAATCGAACTCAGGGGAGGGTCAGGGTCTTCCCTGATGCTGCGGGACGGCCGCGGCGCGGACCATGAGAGACATGGACAACAGCTACGCGGTGGGGGATCTGAGGGTCTCGGACGCCGAACGCGAACCGGTCATCGAGCGCCTTCAGGACGCGTACGCCGAGGGCCGGATCGACCACGAGGAATTCGACCTGCGCATGCACCTGGCGATGACGGCCAAGACGCGCAACGATCTGGGCGCGCTCACCCGCGACCTCGCCCCCGTGCCGAAGCAGGCGCGCAACCCCGTCGCGTGGGACGGTGAGCCGCCGACCGGTGAGGACCGCATGCTCGCTTCGGCGGCGCATGCCATCGCCGTCCCCACGCTGTTCGTCGGGCCGCTGGTGCTGATGCTGCTGAGCGGCAAGCGGTCGGAGTACGTCCGGCGGCAGGCGGCGGAGGCGGTGAACTTCCAGGTGACGCTCCTGCTCCTCACCATCGTCACGTTCGGCGTGGGCGGCATCGTCTACGCGGTGGCGTGGATCCTGTCGGCCATCGCGGCCGTCTACGCGTTGACCGGCAACACCTTCCGCTACCCGTGGATCCTCCGCCTGGTGAAGTGACTTGACCGGCGGGCCACCGCCCGGTGGGTGGTCTGTTCTGGCGGACGGTGGCGGCGGTGGGCGGGCGGTGTGTCGCTCATTGCGGCGAGGCGTCGTGTCGTTGGGCTCGCCGAGTGAGCTGGCGGGTGCGGTGCGGTGTTCGGCTGGCTCGCCTTCGGTGTCGGTGGTCCCTCGGCTGGTGAAGTGGCTGCTGGGCGAGTCGTCGCGGGGTGGGCGTTTGCCGGCCTTCGTGGTGATCAGTGCGTTGGCGCGCCTTCGGTCGTCCGCGGGTCCTTTGGCTGGTGAACGGACTGTGCGGTGAGTTGTCGCCTGGTGGGGGACGGGACGCGGGGTTTCCGGGGGCCGGGGCGGGTTTGTTGGTGTGGGGCTTGGGGGAGATGTTGACGTGGCCGCCTCGTTGCGGTTCTGTCGCCTCCAGGAGATGAAACGACGCCCATGTATGCGCCCGTGGTGTTATTCCCCTCTCGACCTGTGACTCCCGCAACGTCCGAATTATGTGGACCGTGCATAGGATGATCGATTAACTGTGTCCGGGAGGGTAGATGACGGAGCTTGCGGTCAAGGGTGATCACCAGCGGGCGGTCGAGGCGCTCAAGAGGTCCTACGAAGCGATCCCGGCGGGTACGCCGGTGCGGCTGGCGAAGCGGACCTCGAACCTGTTCCGGTGGCGCGACCCCTCGGACGCGCCCGGGCTGGACGTGTCCGGGTTCGACAAGGTGCTGAGCGTCGACGCGGCCGAGCGGACCGCGCAGGTCCAGGGCATGACGACGTACGAGGCCCTGGTCGACGCGACGCTCCCGCACGGGCTGATGCCGACGGTCGTCCCGCAGTTGAAGACGATCACGCTGGGCGGTGCGGTGACGGGGCTCGGCATCGAGTCGACGTCGTTCCGGGACGGGCTGCCGCACGAGGGCGTCCTGGAGATGGAAGTCCTGACGGGTGACGGCAGGATCGTCACCGCGACGAGGGACAACGAGCACGCGGACTTGTTCTACGGGTTCCCGAACTCCTACGGGACGCTCGGCTACACGCTGCGGCTGAAGATCGAGCTCCGGCCGGTCGGCCCGTACGTCCGGCTGCGGCATCTGCGGTTCCGGGACGCGGCGGAGCTGACGAGGGTGATGGGCGAGATCACCGAGTCCGGGAAGTTCGAGGGCGAGGCCGTCGACTTCCTGGACGGGACGGTGTTCGGCGCGGACGAGCAGTACATCACGCTGGGCTTCTTCGCGGACTCGGCGCCGTACACGTCCGACTACACCGGCCAGCAGATCTACTACCGCTCGATCCAGGAGCGGTCGGTCGACTTCCTGGCGATCCGCGACTACATCTGGCGCTGGGACACCGACTGGTTCTGGTGCTCGGGCGCGTTCGGCGTGCAGAACCCGGCCGTCCGGCGGCTGTGGCCCGACAAGTACAAGCGGTCGGACGTGTACCGCAAGCTCGTCGCCTACGACCGGCGGTACCACTTCGTCGCGCGGGCGGAGCGGTGGCGTGGGCTGCGGCCGCGCGAGGACGTCATCCAGGACATCGAGGTGCCGGTCGAGCGGCTGCCGGAGTTCCTGGAGTTCTTCCACGACAAGGTGGGCATGAGCCCGATCTGGTTGTGCCCGCTGCGCGCGAAGGAGCGGTGGCCGCTGTACCCGCTGGAAGTGGGCCGCACGTATGTGAACGTGGGTTTCTGGGGGACGGTCCGGCTCCCACCTGGGCAGATTCCCGAATACCACAACCGGCTCATCGAACGTAGGGTCGCGGCCCTTGACGGACACAAGTCTCTCTATTCGACTGCCTTCTATAGCAGGGACGAGTTCTGGCGGTACTACGACGGGGAGACCTACCGGCGGCTCAAGGGAAGCTACGACTCCGGCGGGCGGCTGCTGGATCTCTATGACAAGTGTGTGCGCGGGCGCTGACCATGCGTCCGCCGTTTCGGGGGAGTGCCCGACGGTGGCCGATCATCGCCGGCCCGGCCGGGCGGAGAGACAGGAGGGAACAAGATGACGCTGGCCAGGGTCTTCGAGCGGCTTGCCGGGGCTGAGGCGCCAGTGGAGTTCACGGCGTACGACGGATCGCGGGCGGGGGTGCCCGGGGCCGACATCCGGTTCGATGTCCGTTCGCCGTACGCGGTGTCGTACCTGCTGCACTCGCCGGGGGCGCTGGGCCTGGCCCGCGCCTACGTCACCGGCATGATCGACGTCAGCGGCGACATGATCACGGCGCTGACGACGATGCAGCAGGTGCTCGGCGACGTGACGGCGCGGGACAAGGCGCGGATCGTCCGTGGTGTGCTCGGCGACCCGCTGCTGCGTGCTGCGATCTCGCGCCGGCTGGACCCGCCTCGGCAGGAGGCGCCGTTCAGCCGCATCCCGTCATGGCTGCGGCACTCCAAGCGGCGGGACGCGAAGGCGATCTCCCATCACTACGACGTGTCGAACACCTTCTACGAGTGGGTGCTCGGCCCCTCCATGGCCTACACGTGCGCGTGCTACCCCCGAGAGGACGCGACGCTGGAGGAGGCGCAGTTCTTCAAGCACGACCTGGTGGCGAAGAAGATCGCGCTGAAGCCCGGGATGCGGCTGCTCGACGTCGGCTGCGGCTGGGGCGGCATGGTGATGCACGCCGCGCAGGAGTACGGCGTCAAGGCGCTCGGTGTGACGCTGTCGAAGCAGCAGGCCGAGTGGGCGCAGAAGGCCATCGCGGACCGCGGGCTGTCGGACCTTGCGGAGGTCCGGCACATGGACTACCGGGACGTGACGGAGACGGGCTTCGACGCGATCAGCTCCATCGGGCTCACCGAGCACATCGGCAAGGCGAACCTGCCGTCCTACTTCTCGTTCCTGTACGGGAAGCTGAAGAAGGGCGGCCGGATGCTGAACCACACCATCACCCGTCCGGACAACATCGCTCCGTCCCGCAAAGAGAACGGGTTCATCAACCGTTACGTGTTCCCGGACGGTGAACTGGAGGGCCCCGGCTACGTCCAGATGCAGATGAACGACGCCGGGTTCGAGATCCGCCACCAGGAGAACCTGCGCGAGCATTACGCGCGGACGCTCACCGGGTGGTGCGAGAACCTCGACGAGCACTGGGACGAGGCGGTCGCCGAGGTCGGCGAGGGCACGGCCCGCGTGTGGCGCGTCTACATGGCGGGCTGCGTGCTCGGCTTCAATCAGAACTGGATCGAGCTGCATCAGACGCTCGGCGTCAAGCTGCACGACGACGGCACGAGCAACATGCCGCTGCGTCCCGACTGGGGATCGTGACGGCGGAACCCTGGCTGCACTGAGGCGGCCCGGCCGGACACCCCGGCCGGGCCGCCTCTTCTGCGGCTCCGCTAGGGCCGGGCGTCGTCCCAGGCCGGGCTGCTGAGGAAGTAGGTGTCGTAGAGCTCCTGGACGTCCAGGAGGCTCTCCGGAGGCACCTTGCCGTAGGCGATGCGCTCCAGGTGGCGGAAGTATTCGAAGCGTTCGACGCCCGGGGTGATGACGATGAGGATGTCGGCGTCCTCGCCCGGTGCGGCGGCGAAGGCGTGCGGCAGGCCGGGCGGCACGACGACCAGGTCGCCGCGCTCGGCGGTCACGACCTGTTCGCCCGAGAGCAGCTGTGCGGCGCCGTCGAGCATGTAGAACAGCTCGGCGGAGCCGTCGTGGCGGTGTGGTCTGGCGCCGTCGGCGCCCCCTGCCAGGGTGACCCGCTGGGTCGACAGGGCGCCGCCGGTCGAGCTGCTGTCGGCCAGCAGCCGGATGGTGGTGGGGGCCCGGCCGATCACCTCGGCCTCGGCGGAGCGGACGACGACGGACTCGTCGAAGTCCGGTGCGATCGATGACATCGTGGTTCCTCCTGTGCCAGGACGTGCGATCGGTCGTGCGGAGCAATGCCCGCCGGTGCGGTGATCACGAGTGCACCACGCGGTGCGTGGACGGCGCATCCCCGGGCGGTGGGCGGCCGGCGTTCTATACGGCGAAGAGCAGGGCCGCGCTGACGAGCACGGTCACGGCGGTGGCGAAGTGGATGCCGAAGGCGACGGCCTTGGTGCCGCCGTGGCGCAGGACGATGACGGTGTCACCGAGCGGCGCGAGGGCGACGGCCAGCATGTACCAGCCCACGGCGCTTGCGTCCGCGAAGGCGATCAGGGTGAGGCCGAGGACGCCGAAGGTGATGTCGCGCACTCCCTTGATCTCCAGGTAGGCGGCGTCCCCGTCCTGCTTGGCGGGGACCCCGTAGCCGGCGGCCGCCGCGCGGGGTGCCCACAGGAACCGCGCACCGATGAAGACGATGAACAGGCCGAGGACGATGGCCAGGCCGTAGGCGGTGGGCGTCAGCATGATTCACTCCAACTTCTAGCAGTGCTAGGAACAGAATCGACGCTAGCATAGTGATGGCAGATTCGCTAGCAGTGCTAGACTCGATGCCATGTCGATCCAGGCGCGCCGGGAGCGCGAGCGGGCGGAGCGGGAGAAGCTGATCGTGACGGCCGCGCGGGAGCTGGCCGAGGCCGAAGGCTGGGACGCGGTGACCACGCGGCGCCTCGCCGCGGAGATCGAGTACAGCCAGCCCGTCCTCTACAGCCACTTCAAGGGCAAGGGCGCGATCATGGCGGCCGTGGCGGTCGAGGGGTGCGCCGAACTCGCCGTCGAGATGCGGAAGGCCCGCACCGCGGCCGCCGGCCCGGCCGAGGCCGTCGCCGACGTCGCCGCCGCGTACGCGGAGTTCGCCGAACGCTGGCCGGCCCTCTACGACGTGATGTTCACCCACGCCGTCGACCTGCCGTTCGCGAGCCCCGACGCACCCGCCGCTCTGCACGAGGCGTTCGGCGAACTGCGTGAGACCGTCCGCCCGATCGCGGGTGAGGACGAGATCGAAACGCTGGCCGAGACGTTCTGGAGCGGCCTGCACGGCCTCCTCACCCTCATGCGCAACGGCCGCCTCCGCCGCGAACAGCACGAGCACCGCCTCGCGATCCTGATCCGGCGCTTCTCGGCCTGACCCCCGGGCGCCTCAACCGCGGGTCAACATTCGGCCCACCCGTATATCGGGCCAGGCCGGACGGGGTACGGCTGATGAGGACCGTCGAGTTCGGGGGGCGCGAGGCGATGCACATCCGGTCCCCGGTGAAGCCGATGCTGGCCGCGACCATCGACCACATCCCCCCGCCGCAGGCGTGCCCGGGCGGCTGCCGGTACGAGCCGAAGTTCGACGGGTTCCGCGCGGTCGCGATCGTGGACGAGGGCGGCGCCGTCCTCCTGTCGTCGCGCCGCCGGACCCGCCTCAACGACGGGTTCCCCGAGATCGTGGCGGCGGTCGCGGAGCAGCTCGCGCCCGGCACGGTCGTCGACGGCGAGATCGTCCGCTGGGGGGACGACGGGCGCCTCGACTTCGGCGCGCTGCAACGCCGCCACGTCGCCGGACGCCGCCGCGCCGAGTTCGCGCGTGAGGAACCCTGCCACTACGTCGTGTTCGACGTCCTGGAATCGGACGGCGTGGACCTGCGGCCCCGTCCGCTGCGGGAACGCCGCGCCGTCCTGGAGGCCCTGCTCGGCGGAGCCCCGGCGTCCGCGCGGGTCATCGTCACCCCGCAGACGTCCGACCCCGAGGAGGCGCTGCTGTGGTTCGACGCCCTCGCCGTGCAGGGCGTCGAGGGCCTGGTCGTCAAGGACGCCGACGGCCCCTACCTGGAGGGGCGCCGCCGCTGGTGGAAGGTGAAGCGCCGCATCACCACCGAGGCGATCGTGGGCGGCGTGACGGGCACCAGGCAGGCCCCCGAGTCGCTGATCCTCGGCCGCTACGACGACGGCGGCCGCCTTCGCGTCGTCGCGCGGACCACCCCGCTCCCGCCCTCCGCCCGCGTGTCGCTCGGGGAGGTGCTGCGCAACGCCGGGGCCGATCACCCGTGGCCGGCCGAGCTGCCCGCCGGGTTCGCCGGCGGCCTGTACGGGGCGCATCCGCCGATCCGCTATGTCCGGACGGAGCCGGACGTCGTCGTGGAGATCAGCGCGGACGCGGCCGTCGAACGGGGCCGATGGCGGCACGCCGTCCGGTTCCTCCGGACACGGTCGGACCTGGCCCCGGGCGACGTCCCGATGTTCGGCGCCTGACGCAGGAACGCCCGCGCCTCCCCAGCCGGAGACGGCCCGCCGCGGGACGCGCCCCCGGCTTCCCGGCCTAGGCCAGCCAGTCGAGGATGTGGCCGTTGACCTCCTCCGGCCGGTCGAGCTGGAGGAAGTGGCCGGCGCCGGAGACGAGGCGGGTCCGCGACCCGGGCGGCAGGGCGGCCTGGACGGCGCCGAGGTCGCCGCCGGGCGCCACGACGTCGATGCCCAGGCAGCCGTCCTCGGCGCCGTGCAGGTACAGGACGGGCAGTTCGCCGACCGTGGTCGCCGCCTCCTGCTCGGCCGCGTAGCGCTTGACGAGCCGGGTGGGGTCGAGCATGGCGCGGTAGTACCCGATCGCCGCCGCGACATTGGCGGGGGTGGCCAGGCACTCCATGACATGGTCGACGTCCTCGGACCGGTCGCGGCCGTCGTCCGGGGACCAGTCGCGCCAGAGCCCCTCGACGAACGCGCGGCCCAGCGCGGCCTCGGCCAGCGGCGTCTGGAACACGAAGATGTAGAACGAGCGCTTGAGCTGCTCGTAGTCGAAGAACCCGGTCGCCATCACGGAGAGCGGCGGGACGGACATGGCGACGACCTTGCGCCAGCGCCCGGGGGCGGCGTTCGCGGCGCCGTAGGTGGCGAAGGCGCCCCAGTCGTGGCCGATGACGACGGCGTCGGATCCGCCGCCGAGGGCCTCGTGCAGGGCGATGGCGTCGGCGGCCAGGGCCCCGGTCTGGTAGGCGCCGTCCTCGGGGACCGGTGTGGGGGCGTAGCCGCGCATGAACGGCGCGACGGCGCGGTAGCCGGCGGCGGCGAGTTCCGGCATGAGATGCCGCCAGGTGTGGGCCGAGTCGGGGAAGCCGTGCAGGAGAAGTGCCAGGGGCCCGTCCTCGGGGCCCGCCGTCAGGTATCCGAAGTCCAGCCCGTTCGCGGTGACCGATCCGGTCGCGATGCCGCCCATGTCCGCCTCCTCGGTTCGCGGCGCACGCTACCGCGAGGTTCCGCCGAGGGAGGCAACTGGGGCCTTGCTTCTTCGGATATCGGTGTGTAGCTATGTATTTACAGCGAAATCCGTAGTCACTTAGCATCGACACAACTGGATCGATCGCATCAAGGGAACGTGATGATGGAGCCGGACGTGACCAGCCAGCAGAACGACGCGATGCAGAGGGCGGCGCGCGACCATCTGTGGATGCACTTCGCGCGCCACTCGGGGTCCCAGGGCGGCGGCGAGATTCCGGTGATCGTCCGCGGGGAGGGCCCCTACGTCTACGACTCGGCGGGCCGCCGCTACCTGGACGGGCTGTCCGGGCTGTTCGCCGTGCAGGCCGGTCACGGGCGCGAGGAACTGGCGCAGGCCGCCGCCAAGCAGGCCGCCGAGCTGGCGTTCTTCCCGCTGTGGTCGTACGCGCACCCGAAGGCGGTCGAGCTGGCCGAGCGGCTCGCCGGCCTCGCGCCGGACGGGCTCGGCCGCGTCTTCTTCACCACCGGCGGCGGCGACGCCGTGGAGAGCGCGTGGAAGCTCGCCAAGCACTACTTCAAGCTCACCGGCCGGCCCGCGAAGCACAAGGTGATCGGCCGCGCGGTCGCCTACCACGGCACCCCGCACGGTGCGCTGTCGATCACCGGGCTGCCCGGGCTGAAGGCCGCGTACGAGCCGCTGGTGCCGAGCGGTTTCCGCGTGCCGAACACCAACATCTACCGGGCCTCCGAGCACCGCGACGACCCCGAGGCGTTCGGGCGGTGGGCCGCCGACCGGATCGAGGAGGTCATCGAGTTCGAGGGCGCCGACACCGTCGCCGCCGTGTTCCTGGAGCCGGTGCAGAACGCGGGCGGGTGCTTCCCCCCGCCGCCCGGCTACTTCCAGCGCGTCCGGGAGATCTGCGACCGGCACGACGTCCTGCTGGTGTCGGACGAGGTGATCTGCGCGTTCGGCCGTCTCGGGACCATGTTCGGCGCCCAGCGGTTCGGCTACACGCCCGACATCATCACGTTCGCCAAAGGTGTGACGTCCGGGTACGCGCCGCTCGGCGGGATGCTGGTCGCCGACCGGCTGTTCGAGCCGTTCAGGCACGGGACGGAGATGTTCGCGCACGGCTACACGTTCGGCGGGCATCCGGTGTCGGCCGCCGTGGCGCTGGCCAACCTGGACCTGTTCGAGCGCGAGGACTTGACCGGGCACGTCCTGCGCAACCGGGACGCCTTCCGCGGCACGCTGGAGCGGCTCCGCGACCTGCCCATCGTCGGGGACGTCCGCGGCGACGGCTATTTCTACGGCATCGAGCTGGTGAAGGACCGCGACACCCGGGAGACGTTCGACGACGAGGAGTCGGAGCGGCTGCTGCGCGGCTTCCTCGACAAGGCGCTGTACGAGGCGGGCCTGTACTGCCGCGCCGACGACCGCGGCGACCCCGTCGTCCAGCTGGCGCCGCCGCTGATCTGCGGCCAGGGCCACTTCGACGAGATCGAGCAGATCCTGCGCTCGGTGCTCACGGAGGCGTGGGCCCGGCTCTGATCCGCCCCCGCCGTGCGGGGGACGGCTAGTGTGAGTGGCGTCACTCGGCCGATCAGTGTGCACTTGCGGCTTTACTTTGAGAGGCTGCCTGTAAACCGAATCGGGTTCGGAAAGCGACGAGGTGGTGGGCAGCGTGCTCAAGGTCGAGGACATCAACCTGACCGACTGGGATTTCTGGCGTCAGCCGCACGAGTACCGGCACGAGGCGTTCAAGGCCCTGCGCTGGCATCCCGAGCTGGTTCACTTCGAGGAACCCGACATCGTCATCATGCCGCAGGGGCCCGGCTACTACGCGCTCACCAGGCACGCCGACATCATCGAGGCGTCCCGGCGGCCGCAGGACTTCTGCTCCGGCAGGGGCGCCATCAGCATCCCGGACATGCCCGGCGACATGCACGAGTTCTTCGGCTCGATGATCAGCATGGACGACCCCCGGCACGCCAAGATCAGGCGGATCGTGTCCCGGGCGTTCTCCCCGCGCATGATCCAGCGGTTCGAGGACCAGGTCGAAAGCGTCGCCGAGCAGATCGTCGAGAACGTCGCGGCGGGCCGCGGCTCGGGCGACTTCGTCTCCGACGTCGCCGCCCGGCTGCCCCTGAAGATCATCTGCGACATGATGGGCATCGCCGAGGAGCACTACCAGACCGTCCTCGACGCCACGAACGTCATCCTCGCGGGCAACGACCCCGAGTTCGTCCCGTCCAATGACGCCGAGCAGATGGCGATGGCGCTGCTCGGCGCCGGCGAGACGCTCAAGAACCTGGTCGAGGACCTCGGCCGGCAGCGCCGCGAGAACCCGACCGACGACCTCACCTCGGCGCTGGTGAACGCCAACATCGACGGTGAGTCGCTGACCGACCAGGAACTCGGCTCGTTCTTCATCCTGCTGGTCGTCGCCGGCAACGAGACCACCCGCAACGCGATCGCGCACGGCCTCGACCTGTTCACCCGCAATCCCGACCAGCGGGCACTGCTCACCGAGGACTTCGACGCCCGCATGCCCGGGGCCATCGAGGAGATCGTCCGGTACGTGTCGCCGGTCATCTGGATGCGCCGCACCGCGACGTGCGACACCACGCTGAACGACCACCAGATCAAAGAGGGCGACAAGCTCGTCATGTACTACTGGTCGGCCAACCGCGACGAGTCGGTGTTCACCGACCCGGACAAGTTCGACATCATGCGCGACCCCAACCCGCACGTCGGGTTCGGCGGGCCCGGTCCGCACTTCTGCCTGGGCGCGCACCTGGCCAGGCGCGAGATCACCGTGATGTTCCGCGAACTGCTCCGCCGGGTGCCGGACATCCGCGCGTCCGGCGAGCCGGAGCGCCTGGAGTCCAACTTCATCAACGGAATCAAGCGCCTGCCCTACACGATCTGACCCACCGCGACCCGGGGCCTGCGCAAGGGGCGCCGGCCCGGTCGCCGAGCTCGCTCCGGAAGCGCTGATCCGCCGGCTCCGGGCACCCGGGTCCCGGCCTGTGCCGGGATCCCGGGGCCCTGAGCGTCTCAGCGCAGTTCGCGCTTGAGGATCTTGCCGGTGGCGGTCATCGGCAGTTCGTCGCGGAACTCGACGATCCGCGGGTACTTGTAGTTCGCGAACTGCTCCTTGCCCCACGCGACGAGGTCGTCCTCGGTGACGGTGGCGCCGGGCGTCCGGATCACGTACGCCTTGACCTCCTCGCCGTGCGACGGGTGCTCGACGCCCACGACCGCGGCCAGCGACACCTCCGGGTGGGTCATGAGGACCTCTTCGATCTCACGCGGGTACACGTTGTAGCCACCGCGGATGATCATGTCCTTGGAGCGGTCGATGATGTAGTAGTAGCCCTCCTCGTCGCGGCGGGCCACGTCACCGGTGCGGAACCAGCCGTCCTTCATCGAGTCCGCGGTCGCGTCGGGCCGCTTGTAGTAGCCCTTCATGATGTTGTGCCCGCGGATGGCGATCTCCCCGGGGCCCTCGCCCTCGACGTCCTTCCAGTCCTCGTCGATCAGCTTCATCTCGACGCCCCAGACGGGCAGGCCGATCGAGCCGGCCTTGGCCGGACGGTCCGGGCGGTTGAACGAGGCCACCGGCGACGTCTCCGACAGGCCGTAGCCCTCCAGGACGTCCACGTCGAACTTCTGCTTGATCCCCTTGAGGACCTCCATCGGCAGCGCCGAGCCGCCCGACACCGCGACCCGCAGGTTCTCCCGGATCGCCGCGATGTCCTCGTCGGACGTGTCGTCGGTCAGCAGCCCCCAGTACATCGTCGGGACGCCGGCGAAGATGTTCACCTTCTCCTTGACCATCAGCTCGATGGCCTGCTTGGCGTCGAACCGCGGCTGCAGGACGAGCGTCGCCCGCCGGTAGAGGCCGACGTTCATCACGCAGGTCTGCCCGAAGATGTGGAAAAGCGGCAGCGTCACCAGCGAGGTGTCGTGCAGGGTCCGGTAGAAGAGCGTGTCGTCCACCATCGCGTTCGCCAGCAGGTTGCTGTGCGTGAGCTCGGCGCCCTTCGGCTGGCCCGTCGTCCCGCTGGTGTAGATGATGACCGCGGTGTCGTTCGGCTCCGTCTGCACCGGGTCGAACGTGCTCGGCTGACCCGCAAGGGCCGCCCAGAACAGGTCGGCGCCCTCGATCGGCGACTCGGTCGCCGCCGGGTTCGCGGGCAGCAGGAAGAAGTGCTCGCATCCCGCGGCCTGCTCGAACCCGGCGTAGCCCATCTCGCCGAGGGGCAGCTCGGGCGTCCCCTCGAAGCAGAACAGCGCCTTGGCGTCGGAGTCCTCGAGGTGGTAGGTGATCTCCCGCGGTTTGAGCAGCACGTTCAGCGGGACGACCACCGCGCCCGCCTTGAGCACCCCGAAGTAGACCATCGGGAAGTACGGGAGGTTCGGGGTGGACAGCGCCACCTTGTCGCCCGGCCCGATGCCGCGCGACCGCAGCAGGTTCGCGACCTGGTTCGCGACCGAGTCGATGAACGAGTAGGAGAGCCGCAGGTCGCCGAATACGACCGCCTCGCGGTCGGGCGTCTCCCTGGCGGCGTCCTCCAGCAGCACGGACAGGTTGAGCATCTGTGGCACTCCTCGCGCGAAAGGTGACCGGTCGGTTAGTTACCGACGAGTGTATGAGCCGTTTCGCACATCCTCCTGCATCGGGATCGGCCCGCGCCATCCTTCGCGCCGCTTTGACGTGCGGTTTCCATGACGTGAATGGACCGCCCGGCCGGCGGATGCCCCACATGCCCGCCCCTGTCACCGTTACCATGTGCCGCTCCACCGAGAAAGGGTGCACCTCTTGATCATCTTTGGCTGGCGCGTGGTTTTCTTCACCCTGACCAGGGGAATCTTCCACTGCCCCGACTGCGGCGGCGACCGCGAATACCGGCGCCGGCAGGGGCGCAACTTCTTCACCCTGTTCTTCGTCCCGGTCATTCCCCTCACCAAGACCGGCGGTGAGTTCATCCAATGCGACACGTGCAAGGGCCGCTGGAACCCCGGCGTCCTCAACGTGCCGACCACCGCCCAGCTCGCCCAGATGCCCGCGATGCTCCTGCGGATGGCCATCGCCCAGGTCCTGCGTTCCGGCGACTACACCAACCCGTCCGCGCGCTCCCGCGCCGTCGCCGTCGTCCAGCAGGCGGGGGTGGCCGGATACGACGACGCCGCGCTGACCTCCGACCTCGGCCGCCCGTTCGACGAGGTCCGCGTCGAGATGTCCCGCGCCGCCTCGGCGCTCGCCCCCGAGGCGCGTGAGAGCATCCTGCGCGCCGCCGCCGAGATCGCGCTCACCGACGGGCGGCTCAGCGCCTCGGAGGAGGAGACCCTCGCCGCCGTCGGCGTCGACCTGGAACTCACCCGCGTCCAGGTGACCGGCGTCGTCTCCATGGCCCGCCAGGAGTCCGGCCATTAAGTCCCCGCGGGAGGGCTTGCGGTTGCGCTACTCTTGATGTATGTCAGCCAGGCTGCTCCTTATACGACCACGTTGACGAACTGACGTCAGCGTGGTGGCCCCTCCTGTGCGAGGGGCCATTTCATGTCGGCGGACGGCCTGGGGCCCTGCAATCAGCGAGCAAGAAACCGGAGTTGTAGGCGTGAGCAGCGACGAGCAGTACGATCCGCGGGCGATTCAGGACAAGTGGCAGGCCCGCTGGGCGCAGCTCGAACCGTTCACGGCCGACGAGAAGGACGAAGGCCGCGAGCGGCGCTACGCGCTGGACATGTTCCCCTACCCCAGCGGCGACCTGCACATGGGCCACGCGGAGGCGTTCGGCATCGGCGACGTCCCCGCCCGCTACTGGTTCCAGCGCGGCTTCAACGTCCTGCACCCCATCGGCTGGGACTCCTTCGGCCTGCCCGCCGAGAACGCCGCCATCAAACGCGACTCGCACCCCGCCGAGTGGACCTACGCCAACATCGAGACCCAGGCGTCCTCGTTCCGCCGCTACGCCGCGTCGTTCGACTGGTCGCGGCGCCTGCACACCTCCGACCCCGAGTACTACAAGTGGACGCAGTGGCTGTTCCTGCGCTTCTACGAGCGGGGCCTGGCCTACCGCAAGGGCGGCCACGTCAACTGGTGCCCCAAGGACCAGACCGTCCTGGCCAACGAGCAGGTCGTCGGCGGGCACTGCGAACGCTGCGGCACCCTGGTCGAAAAGCGCGTGCTGACCCAGTGGTACTTCAAGATCACCGAGTACGCGGACCGGCTGCTGGACGACATGGAGCAGCTGGAGGGCAAGTGGCCCGAGCGGGTCCTGCTGATGCAGCGCAACTGGATCGGCCGCTCCACCGGCGCCGACGTCGACTTCGTCATCGAGGGACGCGACGAGCCCGTCACCGTCTACACCACCCGCCCCGACACCCTGTTCGGCGCCACGTTCATGGTCGTCGCCGCCGACGCCCCGCTGGCCGAGGAGATCTGCGCCCCCGACCAGCGGGCCGCGTTCGAGGCCTACCGCGAGGAGGTCTCCCGCGAGAGCGAGATCGAGCGGCTGTCCACCGAACGCGAGAAGACCGGCGTGTTCCTGGGCCGCTACGCGGTCAACCCCGTCAACGGCGAGCGGCTGCCCGTCTGGGCGTCCGACTACGTCCTGGCCGAATACGGGCACGGCGCGATCATGGCCGTCCCGGCGCACGACCAGCGCGACCTGGACTTCGCCCTGAAGTTCGGCCTGCCCGTCCGCGTCGTGGTCGAGACCGGGCTGCCCGACCCGTCCGAGACAGGCGTCGCCACCCCCGGCGACGGCGCCATCGTCAACTCCGCGCCGATCGACGGGCTGACCAAGGCCGACGCCATCGCCCGCATCACCGAGATCCTGGCCGAGCGCGGCACCGGCCGCGCGTCGGTGAACTTCCGGCTGCGCGACTGGCTGGTGTCGCGGCAGCGGTTCTGGGGCTGCCCCATCCCGATCGTGCACTGCGACTCCTGCGGCGAGGTCCCCGTCCCGGACGACCAGCTGCCCGTGACGCTGCCCGAGGGCCTGCGCGGCGCCGACCTGGCCCCCAAGGGCACCTCGCCGCTGGCCGCCGCGTCCGACTGGGTCAACGTCGAATGCCCCAAGTGCGACGGCCCCGCCAAGCGCGACACCGACACCATGGACACGTTCGTCGACTCGTCCTGGTACTACTTCCGCTACTGCTCGCCCGGCTATGAGAGCGGCCCGTTCGACGTCGAGCAGGTCCGCAAGTGGATGCCCGTCGACCAGTACACCGGCGGCGTCGAGCACGCCATCCTGCACCTGCTGTACAGCCGGTTCTTCACCAAGGTCCTGTACGACATGGGCATGATCGACTTCACCGAGCCGTTCCGCCGGCTGCTGAACCAGGGCCAGGTGATCAACCAGGGCAAGGCGATGTCGAAGACCCTGGGCAACGGCGTCGACCTGGGCGAGCAGATCGGCGAGTTCGGCGTGGACGTCGTCCGGCTGGCCATCCTGTTCTCCGGCCCGCCCGAGGACGACATCGACTGGGCGGACGTGTCCCCGCACGGCATGTCCAAGTTCCTGTCCCGCGTCCACCGCATCGCCACCGAGGTCGCCTCCGACCCCGGCGCCGACGCCGCGTCCGGCGACACGGCCCTGCGCCGCGTCACCGCCCGCACCGTCGACGAGGCCACCACCCTGGTCGAGACGCAGCGGTTCAACGTCGCGATCGCCCGGATCATGGAACTGGTCACCGCGACCCGCAAGGCCATCGACTCCGGCCCCGGCGCCGCCGACCCGGCCGTCCGCGAGGCCGCCGAGACCATCGCGACGTTGCTGTCGCTGTTCGCCCCCTACACCGCCGACGAGGCCTGGGAGCTGCTGGGACGCACCGCCCCGGTCATCCGCGCGGGCTGGCCTTCCGCCGACCCCGCGCTGCTGGTGGCGGAGAAGGTCACCTGCGTCGTCCAGGTGGGCGGCAAGGTCCGCGACCGGCTGGAGGTCGCCCCGGGCATCGCCGACGAGGAACTGGAGCGGCTGGCCCTGGACTCCACCAAGGTCCGGGACGCCCTGGCGGGCGCCGAGATCGCGAAGATCATCGTCCGCGCCCCCAAGATCGTCAACATCGTCCCGAAGCGCTGACGCGCACGCGGAAGCGGCCGCCGAACACCACCGGCGGCCGCTTCCCTCTCACCAGGCTCCCCGCACGCGGCGCGCGGGGCGCCACTGCGCGGTGGTGATCACATCTTGCGGAGGACCGCCACGACGCGTCCCAGCACCGAGGCCTCGTCGCCGGGGATCGGCTCGTAGGCGGAGTTCTGCGGCATCAGCCAGATGTGGCCGTCGCGGCGCTTGAACGTCTTCACCGTCGCCTCGCCATCGATCATGGCGGCCACGATGTCGCCCTGCTCGGCCACCGGCTGCTGCCGGACGACCACCCAGTCGCCGTCCGCGATCGCGGCCTCGATCATCGAGTCACCGCTGACCTTCAGCAGGAAGTGGGTGCCCTCGCCGACGAGCTGCTTGGGGAGCGTGAAGACGTCCTCCACGGCCTCCTCGGCCAGGATCGGCCCACCGGCGGCGATCCGCCCCACCAGCGGCACGTACGCGGGCGCGGGCTGCGCGGAGGACGGCTGGCCCCCGGCCGCCTCGTAGGCCTCCGCGTCCGTCCGCACCGGCGTCGCCCCCGGCACCCGGACCTCGACCGCTCGCGGCCGGTTGGGGTCGCGGCGCAGGAAGCCCTTGCGCTGAAGCGCCCGGAGCTGGTGCGACACGCTGGAGGTGCTGGTCAGCCCCACGGCCTCCCCGATCTCGCGCATCGAGGGCGGGTATCCCCGGCGCTGCACCGAGTCGCGGATCACCTCCAGCACCATGCGCTGCCGCTGGGTCAGGCCCGTCTCGTCCATGGGCCCGTCGGGCAGCTCCCGGACCTTGCTCATCGCTCGTCGCCTCCCGGGCGCCTCGATCCGTCACTCCTTGTCATCGAACGCTATCGCGTCCCGGCCCGATGATCAAACAATTGTTCGAAGATGCGCTCGCTTTTTTCCGGCGTCCCCTGGTAGAACATCGTACAGGCGTTCGATCGAAAATGCATTCGACGTCGAGGAGGGGAGAGATGTCGGGTTCACCCCACAGTGACCGGGTCCCGATCCGCCTGACCCGCCGCGGCCGCACCGTGCTGGTCCTGTTCGCCGCCACCGTCGCACTCGTGGTCCTCTGGCTCACTGTCGGTCCCGGCGCCCTGGCCGGCGGGCGCGAGAGCCACCGGGGCCCGTCCACCACCGCCGAGAGCGTCGTCGTCGAACCCGGCGACACGCTTTGGGAGATCGCCTCCGACGCCGACCCGGGTACCGATCCCCGCCTCGTCGTCCAGCGCATCATCGACCTCAACGGCCTGGGCGGCGACCCCACCGTCCGGCCGGGCCAACAGATCCGCCTCCCCGCCCGCTGACTCGTCGGTGACCCCGTGTCGCGCCGCCCGGGCCGAGCGGGGCTCCAGGGCGGTCGACTCCGAAGCGCGTGCGGGGCCCGAGGGGCGGGCGGCCGGACCTCGGCTCCACGCCCTGCGGCGGGCGGCTCTGCCGGGACGGTGAGGGCGGGGGAGGGGAAGGCCGACGGGGGCTGACCAGCGCGTCTGTCGCCGCGGAGTGGGCCGCCGGAGACGGTCCGTGACGACACGCCCGGGACGAAATCCGGGAGGGCTCACGTGACCTGGGGGGACGCGCCGGATGTGACCTGAGAGGCAGTCGATCAGGTTGCGAACGCCTGCGGCGAGCCGTACGGTTGACCACAACATCTAGTAGTCACACCGATGTACTTCACCTATATGTGGCGTTGTTCAGAGGTGTGATGCGTTTCTGTCAGGGGAGGGATTGGACGTGCACTGCCCGTTCTGCCGCAACCCTGACACCAAAGTGATCGACAGCCGCTCCACCGACGACGGCGGCGCCATTCGGCGGCGCCGGTCGTGCGCGGAATGCGGCAAGCGATTCACGACGCAGGAGAATGTGCTCGTGATGGTGGCCAAGCGCAGCGGGGTCACCGAGCCGTTCTCCCGGGAAAAGATCATCGCCGGTGTGCGCAGGGCCTGCCAGGGCCGTCCGGTCGACGAGGATGCGCTCGCGAAGCTGGGACAGCGGGTCGAAGAGGAGATCAGATCCTCCGGCTCCGCCGAAATCCCCTCGCACGAGATCGGCCTCGCGATCCTGGGGCCGCTCGGCGAACTCGATGAGGTCGCCTATCTGCGATTCGCCTCGGTCTACCGGAGCTTCGAGTCGCTGGACGACTTCGCCAAGGAGATCGAGACACTGCGGAAGGCCGGTTCCTCGGGGGAGCCCGGCCCGCCCCGGTAGGGGCGGGTTCCGGAAAACACAAGCAGCACAAGTAAGAGCGGCCTCCGCTCGGGCATGGCCCGTGCGGCGGCGCGGTTGTTCCTGAGCAGGGCCCGGCGGGAGGGCCCGAGAGGGGGAAGGTCATGACGGAGACGGTGAGCGGCTCGGCGGCACGACGCGGCAAGGGGAGCCGCAAGGGCTTGAAGGTCGAGCGCATTTTCACCACGCCCGGCGTGCATCCGTATGACGAGCTGCGCTGGGAGCGTCGTGACGTCGTCATGACCAACTGGCGCGACGGCTCGGTGAACTTCGAGCAGCGCGGCGTCGAGTTCCCCGACTTCTGGTCGCTGAACGCCGTCAACATCGTCACGTCCAAGTACTTCCGCGGCGCGGTCGGCACGCCGCAGCGCGAGTGGAGCCTGAAGCAGCTCGTCGACCGCGTCGTGCGCATGTACGTCGACACGGGCCTCGAACAGGGCTACTTCGCCTCCGACCAGGACGCCGAGGTATTCGAGCACGAGCTGAAGTACGCACTGGTCCACCAGATGTTCAGCTTCAACTCCCCCGTCTGGTTCAACGTGGGCACCAAGTCCCCGCAGCAAGTGAGTGCTTGCTTCATCCTGTCGGTGGACGACACGATGGAGTCGATTCTGGACTGGTACAAGGAAGAGGGCGTCATCTTCAAGGGCGGCTCCGGCGCCGGCCTGAACCTGTCCCGGATTCGCTCCAGCAAGGAGTTGCTGTCGTCCGGCGGCACGGCCAGCGGGCCCGTCTCGTTCATGCGCGGCGCGGACGCGTCCGCCGGGACGATCAAGTCGGGCGGCGCGACGCGCCGGGCCGCGAAGATGGTCGTGCTGGACGTCGACCACCCCGACGTCGGGGAGTTCATCGAGACCAAGGCGCGCGAGGAGAACAAGATCCGCGCGCTGCGGGACGCCGGGTTCGACATGGACCTCGGTGGCAAGGACATCGGCAGCGTCCAGTACCAGAACGCCAACAACTCGGTCCGGGTGTCGGACGAGTTCATGCGGGCCGTCGAGTCGGACGACGAGTTCGGGCTGCGCGCCCGGATGACCGGCGAGGTCGTGGAGACGGTCAAGGCCAAGGAGCTGTTCCGGCTGATGGCCAAGGCCGCCTGGGAGTGCGCCGACCCCGGCATCCAGTACGACGACACGATCAACGACTGGCACACCAACCCCGAAACCGGACGTATCACCGCAAGTAACCCTTGTTCGGAATATATGTCCCTGGATAACTCGTCCTGCAACCTGGCGAGCATCAACCTGCTGAAGTTCCTCACGGACGAGGGGACGTTCGACGTCGCCAAGTTCGTCAAGCTCACCGAGCTGATCATCACGGCGATGGACGTCTCCATCACGTTCGCCGACTTCCCGACGGAGAAGATCGCGGAGACGACCCGCGACTACCGGCAGCTCGGCATCGGCTACGCCAACCTGGGCGCGCTGCTCATGGCGACCGGCCACGCCTACGACTCCGACGGCGGGCGGGCTCTGGCCGCGGCGATCACGTCCCTGATGACGGGTGTCGCCTACCGCCGGTCCGCCGAGATGGCCGGCGTCGTCGGTCCGTACGCGGGCTACGCGCGCAATGCCGAGGGCCACAAGCGCGTCATGCGCAAGCACGCCGCCGCCAACGACGGCATCCGCACGCTGAACAACATGGACAAGGCCATCCACGCCGCCGCCGCCAAGCAGTGGCAGGAATGCCTCAAGGCCGGCGACAAGCACGGCTACCGCAACGCGCAGGCTTCGCTGCTGGCGCCGACCGGGACCATCGGGCTGATGATGGACTGCGACACCACCGGGATCGAGCCGGATCTCGCGCTGATGAAGTTCAAGAAGCTCGTCGGCGGCGGGTCGATGCAGATCGTCAACCACACGGTGCCGCGCGCGCTGGAGCAGCTCGGCTACCAGCAGGAGCGGATCGAGGCGATCGTCGAGTACATCGCCGAGCACGGTCACGTGGTGGACGCGCCCGGGCTGCGGCCCGAGCACTACGAGGTGTTCGACTGCGCGATGGGGGAGCGGGCGATCAGCCCGATGGGGCACGTCCGGATGATGGCGGCCGTCCAGCCGTTCCTGTCCGGGGCGATCTCCAAGACCGTCAACATGCCGGAGAAGGCCGGCATCGAGGACATCGAGCGGGTGTACTTCGAGGGCTGGCGGCTCGGGCTGAAGGCCCTGGCGATCTACCGCGACAACTGCAAGGTGGGCCAGCCGCTGTCGGCCGCGGGCAAGAAGGAGGCGGCGGAGCCGGCGGAGACGGCGACACCGCGTCCGGTGCGCAAGCGGCTGCCGAAGCAGCGGCCGGCGACCGTCACCCGCTTCTCCGTCGCGGGCGCCGAGGGGTACATGACGGCGTCGTCCTACCCGGACGACGGCGTCGGCGAGGTCTTCCTCAAGCTCGGCAAGCAGGGCTCCACGCTCGCCGGTGTGATGGACGCCTTCTCCATGGCGATCTCCATCAGCCTGCAGTACGGCGTCCCGCTGGAGACGTGGGTGGAGAAGTTCACCAACATGCGGTTCGAGCCCGCCGGCATGACCGACGACCCCGACATCCGCATGGCGACGTCGGTGATGGACTACATCTTCCGGCGGCTCGCGCTGGACCACCTGCCCTACGAGGAGCGCGCGGGTCTCGGCATCCTGACCGCCGGGGAGCGCGCCATGCAGGCCAACGGTGAGGACCCGGCGGCCCTGCACGGGGACGATGTGGTCGACCACGAGTCGCTGGCCCAGACCGCCGAGATCACCAGGCCCGCGGCTGCGGGCTCGGCTCCGGCGGGCGAGGCGCACTCGTCGATGGAGGTCATCGAGAGCCGCCAGGGCCGCACCGCGGACGCGCCGCTGTGTCTCACCTGCGGCACGAAGATGCGGCCCGCGGGCAGCTGCTACGTCTGCGAAGGCTGCGGCTCCACCAGCGGCTGCAGCTAGAGGCGCGGATCGAAGCGGGGAGCCCGGCCGGGTGTGAGGGCCGGGCTCCCCGCCGTGTCCGCGCTAGACGGGGTTCGTGTCGGTGTTCTCGGGGGCGGTGCCGCCGTTCGGGCGGCGGCGCTTGGCGGGCTTGCGGCGGCCGGCGACGAGGGTGTCGTCCTCGGTGCCGGCGTTCTTGGCGCCGGTTTCGGTGCCGGGGGAGCCGGGCGGCGGGGTCTTCTCGTGGCGCGGGGACGGCGGCTTGCGGGCGGGCTTGGCGATCGGCTTCGTCTCCGCTTGGCGGAGCGATTCGACGAAGCTCTTCGCGTCGTCCTCGCCTTCGTCGTCCGCACCCTTCAGCCGCTTGCGCGCGATCCACTGGTCGAGGGTCAGCCGGCCGCCGCCGCCCGCGGCGAACAGGAGGCTGGCCATGCCGAGGACGAGGACGAGTTCGAAGCCGTTCTCGACCGCGGCGCCGTCCACGAGGAACAGGCCTTCGGTGGCGTGGACGAACACGAACGCGCCGGCCATGTCCAGGAACAGCAGGGCGCCGGTGACGGGGAGGCCCAGCCCGGCGATCAGCGCGGCGCCGCCCAGCAGTTCGACGAACGCGGAGTAGACGGCGGCGGCGGTGGGCAGCGGCACCCCGAGGTCGTCGAACGACCGGCTGGTCGCGGTGACGCCCGCCTCGATCTTCTGCCAGCCGTGTGCCATGAACACGACGCCCACGCCGACCCGCGCGAGGACCGCCGCGATGTTGTAGAGCGGCCGTGTGCGCATGCCATCGACTCCTTCAACGGGTGATTCGGCCCGGTTTTCGACGGAGAGTATGACGTCCGCCGGATGGATCGCGCGAACATACCAGGTGAACCGGCCCGAGGAAGGGACAATCGGTAACGGTGCACGGCAGCGCGACCGCCGCGGCGCCGGGGCGGCGGCGGTCTCGCGCGGCCGTGTTCGTCAGCGGGTGCGGCCGCGGGGTTTCAGGGGCGTGGCGGGCATGGTGGGCGCGGGCAGCGGGGCGCCGTCGTAGCCGTGCACGGTGCCGAAGCGGTCGCCCGCCATCCAGTCCTGCCGTGCCTGGGCGATCTCCTCGCCGGTCCGGCCGATGAAGTTCCACCACATGACGAGCTTCTCCTCGAACGGCTCACCGCCGAGCAGGACGAGGCCGCTGTCGCCGTCGGCCCTCAGCGGCAGTTCGCGGCGGCCGCTCCCGAGGTACAGCATCGAGCCGGGCTCGACGCGCATGCCGTCCACCTCGGTGATGCCGGACATCGTGAGCGCCGCGTACTCGAAGTCGGGCTCGACCGGCAGCCGCACGCGGGCCCCGTCCTCAAGGGCGAGGTCGGCGCCCATGATCGGCGTGAAGGCAGTGCCGGGCGAGGCGGTCCCGTCCAGCTCGCCCAGGATCACCGTGGCGTTGAAACCGGGCCCCTCCACGACGGGCAGGTCGGCGTGGTGCTCGAACGCGGGCTCGGTGTGCCGGTGCGAGTCGGGCAACGCCACCCACAGCTGGGCGCCGTGCAGGATCGGCGAGTGCGGGCGCGGTGATTCCTCGGAGTGCGCGATGGCCCGTCCCGCGGTCATCAGCCCGAGTTCCTTCGGCCGGACGGTCTGCAGGCTGCCGAGGCTGTCGCGGTGCAGGACCTCGCCGCCGTGCAGCCAGCTCACCGTCTGCAGCCCGATGTGCGGATGCGGCGGTACCTGCATGCCCGGTTCGTCGGCGATGTCGTCGGGCCCGTAGTGGTCGACGAAGCACCAGGCGCCCACCATGCGCCGTCCCAGGCTGGGCAGGAGCCTGCGGACGACCGTGGACTCGCCCAGGGGCACCCGCCGCGGCGGCAGGAGTTCGTGGACGGGGCGTCCCGCGGCATCGTCCCGCCCGCCGCATTCGACCGGCTTCGGCCGGACATCGAGATTGCTCACCGCGCCACCCTTCACTCGACCGCTGCTTCTACGATGCCCTACCGCTCGCGACCCCCGAACACTGCCCTGCTGTCCTGTTAAATTACGCATCCTTCCCTATATGGCCTATGCTGGGGAGTGATGAGGGAGAAAATGTACTCGGTCGAGGAGGTCGCCGACCATCTCGGCTTGCATGTGCGCACCGTGCGCGGCTACATCCGCGCCGGGCGGCTCAAGGCGGTGCGGATCGGCAAGCAGTACCGGATCGCCGAGGCCGACCTGGAGGAGCTGACCGGACGGGACCGTCCCGCCGTGTCCCGGCCCGCCGGGGCGGCGCACGTCGAGGTGTCGAGCATCGTGCAGATCGACGGCGTCGACCGTGCCGCGGCCGACCGGCTGGGGACGCTCGTGCTGGCCGGGGTGAACACCGGCGGGCCCGGCCCCGCGCTTCGCGTGCAGGTCGCCCATGACCAGGAGTGGAACCGAATGAAGATCGTGATACTGGGCGGCGCGGCCGCCACCGCCGACGTGCTGCGGATGCTCGAAGCCGTGCTCGGCGATGACAGCGGACTGTTCGTGAGGGAGGACGGCGATGACTGACGTGATGCAGGAGCGGGCCGGGGTGCAGGTTCTCGTGTGCGACCCGGCCGGCCCGCGGGTGACGACCACGCAGGACGCGCTGGACCTGATCGGCGCGGCCTTCCTCGGCGCGGAGGTGGTGGCACTGCCCGCGAGCCGCCTGGACGAGGACTTCTTCTCCCTGGGAACCGGCATCGCCGGCGAGGTCATGCAGAAGTTCGTCAACTACCGGCTGCGCCTGGCCGTCATCGGCGACATCTCCGGACACCTGGCCGCGAGCACCGCGCTCCAGGCGCTGGTCCGCGAGTCGAACTCTGCGGGGCACGTGTGGTTCCTCCCCGACCTGGAGGCGCTCGACGAGCGGCTGCGAGCGGTCGCCTGAGCGGCCGCGCGGGCTCCGCGACGGCCAGCCGGTGCGTTCGAGGAGCCCGCGCTGCCGTGCAGGTCGGAGGCGGTGGTTCCGGTCAGTGGAATCGGGGGTGGGCGCGCGGGGTTCACCTGTATGTGATGCACGGTGAGTACAAGGTTCCGGGCGGCAAGCTCGTCGTCGCCGACGTCGATGTCGTGGACGGCCTGCTCCGCGGGCCGAGGATCAGCGGTGACTTCTTCATGGAGCCCGACGAGGCGCTGGAGGCGATCAACGCCGTCCTGGACGGCCTGCCCGCGAAACTCGACGCCAGAGCGATCGGCGACCGTGTCCAGGCGGGGCTGCCGCGGGACACGGTGATGCTGGGGATCACCGCCGAGGCCGTGGGGATCGCGGTGCGGCGGGCCGTGGCGCGGGCGTCGGACTGGCGCGACCACGACTGGCGGCTGATCCACGAGCCGCCGCAGGAGCCCGTCCTGCACATGGCGCTCGACCAGGTCCTCGCCGAAGAGGTCGGCGCGGGACGGCGGCCGCCGACGCTGCGGGTGTGGGAGTGGGCGTCGCCCGCGGTCGTCATCGGCAGCTTCCAGTCGCTGCGCAACGAGGTCGACGCCGAGGCGGCCCGGCGGTACGGGGTGGAGGTCGTCCGGCGCATCAGCGGCGGCGGCGCGATGTTCATCGAGCCCGGCAACACGATCACCTATTCGCTGTACGCGCCGGAGACGCTGGTGGCGGGCATGTCGTTCGCCGAGAGCTACGCGTTCCTGGACGACTGGGTGCTCGGCGCCCTCGGCGAGGTGGGGATCAGGGCCTGGTACCAGCCGCTGAACGACATCACCTCCGACCAGGGCAAGATCGCGGGCGCGGCGCAGAAGCGGCTCGCCGCGGGCGCGGTGCTGCACCACGTGACGATGGCCTACGACATCGACGCCATGAAGATGGTGCGGGTGCTGCGGATCGGCCGGGAGAAGATCTCCGACAAGGGGACCGCCAGCGCGGTCAAGCGCGTCGACCCGCTGCGCCGCCAGACCGGGATGCCCCGCGAGGAGATCATCGACCGGATGATCGGGCACTTCAGGGGCCGGTACGGGCTGACGGGCGACCAGGTCAGCGAGGACGAGATGCGCCTCGCCGGCAAGTACGTGACGGACAAGTTCAGCACCCCCGAGTGGATCGCCCGCGTCCCGTGAGGCCGGCGAGGCGCCGATGACGCGGCCGGCCCGGACGGAACTCCGGGCCGTTTCCGTGCGTCGTTCCGTCATGGCAGGTCGCCGGGCTGCGCGACTGGCCATAGGTTGGGGACATCGATCGATGATGAGGAGCGTTCATGTCGATGCAGAAGGGCGCCAACACCGCGGTGCCGGTTCCCTCGGTCCGGGTCGAGCTCGGCTGGCAGAGCGGTCCGGGCGTACCGGACGCGGACGCGTCGGCGCTCCTGCTGGCGGAGACCGGCAGGGTCCGTTCCGACGATGACTTCGTCTTCTACAACCAGCCCGCGCACAACTCGGGCGCGGTCCGGCACGACGGCAAGCAGCGGGGGGCGACCGTCCTGGACGTCCTGTCGGTCGACCTGAACCGCGTGGAGCCCGCCATCGACAGGATCGTCATCGCGGCGTCCGCCGATGGGGGGACGTTCGGCGAGTTCCAGGGCTTGTACGTGCGCCTGGTGGACGCGGCGGCCGGGACGGAGGTCGCCCGGTTCGACAGCGAGGGCGCCACCACGGAGACGGCGTTCGTGCTCGGTGAGCTGTACCGGCGGCAGGGTGCGTGGAAGTTCCGCGCGGTCGGGCAGGGCTATGACTCCGGGCTCGGCGGCCTGGCCACCGACTTCGGGATCTCGGTCGACGAACCCGCCGAGGAGACCGCGCCGCCGCCTCCCGCGCCGCCGCAGCCCCAGGCGCCGCCACCGCCTCCCGGAGGCCAGTACGCGCCGCCCCCGCCTCCACCTCCGCCTCCCGGTGGGCAGTACGCGCCGCCTCCACCCGGACAGTTCGCGCCGCCGCCTCCTCCTCCGCCCCCGCCGGGCGGCCAGTACGCGCCGCCGCCCCCGCCTCCCGGCGGACAGTACGCGCCGCCTCCGCCCGCCGCCCCACCGCCTCCGGCGCAGCCGCAGCAGCAGGGCGGCACGGTCTCGCTCACCAAGAACGCGCCGTCGGTTTCGCTGACCAAGCACGGCGCGACGTCCGGTCACATGCGGGTCAACCTCAACTGGACCGCCCGTGAGGGCGTCGCCAAGGGATTCCTCGGCAAGCGCCGCCGCGGCCATGACCTCGACCTGGACCTGTGCTGCCTCTGGGAGCTGCAGGACGGCCGCAAGGGCATCATCCACGCGCTCGGCGACATGGGTGCGCTGGAACGCGCGCCGTTCATCAAGCTCGACAAGGACGACCGCACCGGGGCGATCGAGTCGGGCGAGAACCTCCACATCAACCTCGACCACACCGCCGACTTCAAGCGGATCCTGGTGTTCGCCGAGATCTACGACGGAGCCGACGACTTCCGCGGCCTGGATGCGATCGCGACCCTGTACCCGAAGGGCGCGCCGCCGATCGACATGCGCATCAGCGACTGTGTCGACGCGTCCCGTGACGCGGTCCTTGCGCTCATCGAGAACGTGGGCGGCGAACTCGTCGTCCGACGTGAGGGACGCTTCATCCTCCCGCCGCCCGGACGTCCGCGCTGGGGGAAGATGTCGGTCGACCAGGCGTACGGCTGGAATCTGGAGTGGGTCGCCGCACGCGGCAAGGACTGAACCCGTCCGTTGACGCAGGCTCCGACACGGGCCCGGGCGGTCGGCTGATTCCGGCCGACCGTCCTGAGCCCGGCACCGGCCGTCGGCTTACGCGGCCTTGACGGTGTCGGCCAGTTTCTTGTCTCGGGCCACTCTCACCAGGGCGGCGCTCAGCCGGGCCATGTCCTTGTCGGGGACCTTGGAGGCGAGTTCGGCGGCGTCGGTGGGGAGCCCCAGCCGTTCGGCGCCCTTCTTGACCTGGCCGTCGACGTAGGGGCGGAGCCAGGGCCAGATGGACTGGGCCTCGCGGCAGAAGATGTCCACGCCGGTCGGGCCGATGCCCGGGAACTCCTGCAGCAGCTCGGCGGCCTTCTCGGGGTCGCGTTCGGCTTCGATGGCGAGGCGCCGGAGGTCGCCCTTGTACTTGTCCTGGACGATCTGCGCCACGTCGCCCAGGCGGGACGCGGTGCTCTCGTCGTAGCGGACGTAGTGGCCGCGTCCGAGCGCGTCGACGCGTTCCTGCCACGTCAGCTTGCTCATCCCGCGTGCCGTCCCGCCGCCGGCGGCGAACAGTTCGCGTGCCGCGGAGAGAGCGATGTCCGACGAGATGCGCGCGCTCAGCAGGTTCGCCAGGACCAGCAGCTTGAACAGCGCGGCCGGCTGGTCCTTCAGCGGAATGCCGGCCTCCTCGGCGAACGTCTCGCCGGACTCGTGGAGCAGCTTCTTGACGACGGTGTCCATGGCATTTACCTCCCGCTTTCGCGCCTACCCGAGCCGGCGGACATGACTCCTGCCGGGACGCGGGGGCGAGTCACAGAAGGCTCAGCTGGCCCTCTCCGGCGAGCGGGTCGCGGTGTTTCTTCAGGTGCCGCCAGCGCGGAAGGTCGTCCAGGTAGGACCACGACATCCGGTGATGCGGTGTGGGTCCGGACTCCTGCAGGGCTTTCTGGTGGACGGGTGACGGATACCCGGCGCTGTCCGCGAACCCGTAGCCGGGGAACGCGCCGTCCAGGTCGGCCATCAGCCGGTCACGGTGAACCTTCGCCAGGACGGACGCGGCCGCGACCGTGACCGACCGCTGGTCGGCCTTCACCTCGCAGCGCACCCGCCAGGGCCGGCTCAGGAAATCGTGCTTGCCGTCCAGGATGACCACGTCCGGCGTGACGGGCAGCGCCTTCAGGGCGCGGACGGCGGCGCGCCGCAGCGCCTCCGTCATGCCGACCTCGTCGATCTCTTCGGGACCGGACGCGCCGATGGCGTGCCCGGCGAGCCAGCCGGGCAGCAGTTCGGCGAACGACTCGCGGTGGGGCCCGGTGAGGAGTTTGGAGTCGGTCAGCCCGATCGTCCTGTCGCCCCTGCCTTGCAGGACGGGCGGCGGGGTCAGGTCGGTGACCGCCGCGCACACGACGACCGGGCCCGCCCAGGCACCGCGTCCGACCTCGTCCACCCCGGCGATCCTGAGGGGACGGCCGCTGCCGGACGGCGCCGCCCGAAGCTCGTCCTCGATCTCGTAGCCCGCCACACGGGAGACGTCCCTGGCGACCGCCGGGGCGGGATCCAGTCCGGGCAGGGCGTGGGTGGAGTCGGTCAAGGAGTCTCCTTACGGGGATCCTGCTCAGGAGCGCACGAAGGCCGCGATCGCGTGGCCGAGGCGTTCCCCGCCGTCCTCCTGGAGGAAATGCCCGGCGCCCTCGATCGTAGGGTGCCCGATGCCCTGCGCGCCCGGGATCAGCTGCTTGAACAGCGGCGCCATCGGCCCGGTGATGGGGTCCTGGTCGCTGAAGGCCACGAGGAAGGGCTTGTCCCACGAGCGCAGGACGTCCCAGGCGTCGCGGTTGGGCTGCGCCTCGGGATCGTCGGGCTCGGCCGGGACGAGGGCGGGCATGGCGCGCGGAGCCGCCTTGAACGACTCGTCGGGGAACGGCGCGTCGTAGGCGGCGCGCACGTCGTCCGGCAGTGCGGTGCGGCATCCGGAGGCGACGCTCCGCGCGACGTCGAACTCGGGCGCGCTGCGGACCGACTGCCGGAACTTCAGCCACGTCTCCGGCATGGGGAAGTCCCCGGTGGGCAGGCCCGTGTTGGCCGCGACCACGCGCGAGAACCGCTCCGGGTGGGCGGTCACCAGCCGCAGGCCGATGAGGCCGCCCCAGTCCTGCCCGACCAGGGTCACGTCCTGGAGGCCGAGGGCGTCGAACACCAGTGAGCGCGTCCACTCGATGTGCCGGGCGTAGGTGTGGTCGCCCATCTCGGCGGGCTTGTCGGAACGGCCGAAACCGATCAGGTCGGGCACGACCACCCGCAGGCCCGCGTCCGCCAGGACCGGCATGACGTGCCGGTAGAGGAACGACCAGCTCGGCTCGCCGTGCAGGCACAGCACCACCGGGCCGTCGGAGGGCCCGGTCTCGACATAGGCCATGCGCAGGGCGACGTCGCCGTCCGGTGCGGGGACGTCGGCGTAGCGCGGTTCGTAGGGGAAGTCGGGGAGACCGGTGAAACGCTCCTCGGGCGTGCGCAGGATCCGCATGGGCCCCATCATGCCGAACATCGTTCTGGACAGGACGAGAGTCCTGGTCCCGGGTAGGGGTTTTCTCTGTTCCGCACCAGGCCGCGGTGTGGGGAGTCAACGAACCGCGCGCGGGGAGTCCCGTTCCGGGCGGTCCTGCGCTTTACTCGCTTCTGATGGCTTTGTTTGGCAGGTCGCGTTCCCGCCCGGCGAAGGACGCCGCGGCGCGGGATCTTTTCGAGCGCCTGCGGTGGCGTTACTTCCAGGTCACCCCAGGCGTGCGGTTCCTGGGCGGTGTGCTGTCGGTCGCGCTGGTGCTGTCGGCCACGGTCGTGGTGGACGGGCCGATCCTCGCCGCGGCGGCGTCCACGGTGATCCTGCTCGTGGCCGTCCATCTGACCTTGCGGTCGCCCACGGGGATGGCGGTCGTCGCGGTGATCGTGTCGTGGCTGGCGCTGTCGGTGCCACTGGGCGGCCTCTACCCGGACGAAGGGCGGCCGCCTTACCTGAACCCCGCGCTGCTTCTGGCGGTGCTCGCCCTGCCCGTGGCGGTCGTCGCGTTCCGTCTGCGCGGGTACACGCCGTGGCGCACCGCGCTCCTGGCCCTGGGCGCAGCCGGCGTGCTGACGGCGGCGGTGGCCCCCGTGCTGCCGGAGGCGAGCGTGGCGCCCGGCTGGGCGGCGGCCATCGGCCTCCTCGCCTACCGCTGGGACCAGGCGCGGCGCGCGGTGCCCGCCGAGGCGTACGAGACCGGCTGGGTACAGGAGCAGGCCGGCCCGAAGGGGGACGGTACGGCGGGTCCGCGCAGGAACCCGCCCGGCCCCGACAAGCGGGAACGGCCGAACCACCCCGATAGAGGGGACAAGGGAGACAAGCCGAGCAGGCCCGGCCGGTCCGACCGCCCCGGCGGATCCGACCAGCCCGGCGGATCCAGCCGGCGGAACCCGGTCGATGACGACGCCGCCGCATCGGCCGCCGCGCAGGCGGGCCACGGGCAGCGCGCCGCGGCGCAGGCGGCCGCCACCGCCGCCGACCGCGCAGGCCCGGCGGAGACTCGAACTGAAAAGGTGCCTGAGATATCCGTGGCCGAAGCACTCGCCGAGCTGGAGGACATGATCGGGCTCGAACCGGTCAAGCGGCAGGTCCGTTCCATCGCTGCGTCCATCGAGGCCGCGCACATGCGCGCCGCCGCCGGGGTCCCCACGGAGAAGCCGATGCGGCACTTCGTGTTCGTCGGGCCGTCCGGGACGGGCAAGACCACCGTCGCGCGCGTCCTGGCCAAGATTTTCTACGCGTTCGGGCTGCTGCCAGAGCGGACCGTGGTCGAGGCACACCGGGCCGACCTCGTCGGTGAGTTCCTCGGTGCCACGGCCATCAAGACCAACCGGCTCGTCGATTCCGCGCTCGGCGGGATGTTGTTCATCGACGAGGCGTACAGCCTGGCCAACTCCGCCGAGGGGCAGCCCGACCGGTTCGGTGACGAGGCCGTGCAGACACTTCTCAAACGCGCGGAGGACGACCGCGACAACCTGGTCGTCATCCTTGCGGGGTACGACGCGCAGATGGCCGAGTTCCTCGACTCCAACCCTGGGCTGGCCTCACGGTTCGGGACGCGCGTGCATTTCCCGTCCTACCGTCCGTCCGAACTGCTGCAGATCGCCGACTACCACACCGGGCTCCGCGAGGACCGCCTCGACCCGGAGGCCCGTCAGCGGCTCGCCGTGCGCTTCGAGGAGGTCGAACGGCGCGGCATCGTCGACGAACTGGGAAACGGCAGGTTCGTCCGGTCGCTGACCGAGGCGGCGGCGCGCGCGCGGGACGTGCGGGTCGTCGATGCCGTCTCCGCCTCGAAGGGGCCGGTCACCCCCAGCGCCGACGACCTGGTCACCCTGCGCGCCGAGGACGTCGAGACGGCGTTCGCCGAGGTCACCGAGCGGTACCGCGGCTACGCCGAGACGCCGACGCTGGACGAGGCGCTCGGCTCGCTCGACGCGATGATCGGGCTAGAACCGGTGAAGCGGCAGGTCCGGGAGATCGCCGCCCAGCTCCAGGTCGCCCGGATGCGGCACGACCAGGGCCTGGTCACCCGCCCGCCGACCCGCCACTTCGTCTTCACCGGGCCGCCCGGCACCGGCAAGACCACCGTCGCGCGCGTGCTCGGCCGCATCTTCGCCGCGGCGGGCCTCCTCGCCCGTCCCGAGGTGGTCGAGGCCCAGCGCGCCGACCTCGTCGGTGAGCACCTGGGCGCCACCGCGCTGAAGACGAACAAGGTCGTCGACTCCGCGCTCGGCGGCATCCTGTTCATCGACGAGGCGTACTCGCTGACCAACCCCGGCTACTCCGGCGGGGACGCGTTCGGCGCCGAGGCGGTGCAGACGCTGCTGAAGCGCGCCGAGGACGACCGGGATCGCCTCGTCGTCGTCCTCGCCGGCTACGAGGGCGACATGGACCGGTTCCTGTCGTCCAACCCTGGGCTCGCCTCACGGTTCGACGTCCGCGTGGACTTCCCGTCCTACGGGCCGGACGAACTGCTCCGCATCGCCCAGCTCATCGCCGACGAGGGCGGCGACCACTGGGAGGAACGCGCCCTCGACGACCTCGCGCTGGTCTTCCAGCGCGTCTGCGGAGCGGGCCGGATCGACGAGCTGGGCAACGGCCGCTTCGCCCGCTCCATGTACGAGAAGGCATGCGCGTGCCGGGCGTTGCGGGCGGCCGAACTCGGCGACGCCGCGACGGCCGACGACCTCACGCTCCTCACCACCGAGGACGTCCGCGACGCCTTCGCCGACCTCACCCACCGGCTGGCGTGAGGGGAGCCCGGGGGCATCGGCGCGTCCTGTCGGCGGCATGCGCTGTAATCGGGGCATGACCTCGGTGACGTGGGCCCAGGTGCTCGCCTGGCGGATGCGGCGGCAATTCATCGACTCCCCGGGCGACGCGTCGGCCGTGCAGATCACGCGACGCCTGGCCGGGGTGCAGGCGCAGGTCGCGTCGTCGGCGGCACTCGCGGTCGCGGTGCGGCAGGCGGCTCCCGAAACGGGCGCCGTGGCGCGGGCGCTGCTCGACGAACGGACCCTCGTCAAGACGTGGGCCGCCCGGGGAACCCTGCATCTGCTGCCCGCCGATGAGGCCGCCGCCTATCTCGTGCTGTCCGCCGCCGTGCGCAACTGGGAGAAGCCTGTCTGGCAGCGGAACTTCGGGGCCACGCCCGCCGACCTGGAGGCGATCGCCGAGGCGGCGAGGGACGCCCTCGCGGACGGGTCGATCCTCACACGCGAGGAGCTCACCACGGCCGTCGTCGACAAGACCGGCTCGCGGCATCTCGCGGACGTGCTCGGCTCCGGCTGGAGCACCCTCCTCAAACCGCTGGCCTGGTGGGGCGTCCTCTGCCAGGGGCCGCCGCAGGGCACGCGCGTGACGTTCACCTCGCCGGAGAGGTGGCTGCCCGGCTGGACGGGCCTGCCGCCCGTGGAGGACGCCGCCCGGACGGTGATCCATGCGTTCCTGGGCGCACATGGGCCCGCGACCCCCGACATGTTCGACAACTGGCTCATGCGCAAGCTGAACCGGAAGAAGGATGTCAAAAGCTGGTTCGCGGCCGCCGAGGACGGGCTCTCCACCGTCGAGGTGGACGGCGTGCAGATGTACGTGCTGCGGGAGCATCTTGATGAGCTTCTGGCCACAGAGCCCAGCACGTCCGTCCGGCTGCTCGGCGCGTTCGACCAGTACGTCCTGGGGGCCGGGACGTCCGCGACGTACCTGGTGCCCGCCGAGCGTCGCAAAGACGTGAGCCGCGCGGCGGGCTGGATCTCCCCGGTCGTCCTGCATGAAGGCCGCGTGGCGGGCGTCTGGGAGGCCAAGGGCGGTGACTTGGCCGTGACCCCGTTCGAGGACATCCCCGCCGCTCCGCTCAAGAACGAGCTGAGTCGCCTGGCGGCGCTGCTGAGCTGAGAGCCTCCGCACTGGGAGATGTGCGGCCAGCCCCGGTTCATGATGGGTTCAGGCCATTCGTCTAGGGTGCCGTTCCGTGGACCAGCGAGATGAGCAGGCCGAGCCGGCCGAGCGGGACGAACCGCTCGAGTACGGGCAGAAGCGGTACAAGGCGCCGGACGGCGCGGCCGAGCTTCTGCTGATCAGGCACGGCGCCTCCGCGCCCGCCCGTCCGGACCGGCCCTTCCCCCTCGTGGACGGCCAAGGTGACCCCGACCTCGCGCCAGAGGGACGTGAGCAGGCCGAGCGGGTCTGTGAGCGGCTCGCGGACGAACGCCTAGATGCCATCTACGTGACGACCCTGCGCCGCACGGCGCAGACGGCGGCGCCGCTGGCACGCCGGCTCGGGCTGGAGCCGCGCGTCGAGCCCGGCCTGCGCGAGGTGCACCTGGGCGAATGGGAAGGCGGGCTGTTCCGCAAGATGGTCGCCGAGAACGCCCCGGTAGTGCAGCGGATGTTCGCCGAGGAGCGCTGGGACGTCATCCCCGGTGCGGAGAACCACGAGGCGTTCGCGGCGCGCGTCGACGAGAGCCTCACGCGGCTGGCCGCCGCGCACGCGGGCGGGCGGGTCGCGGTGTTCACCCACGGCGGCGTCATCGCGCAGGCGCTCGCGTCCGTGACCGGGGCCAGGCGGTTCGCGTTCCTCGCGCCGGACAACGCGTCGATCTCCCTGCTGGTGAGGCTCGGCGACCTGTCGTCCATCCGCGGATTCAACGACGTCTCCCACCTGGACTGGTCCGTCCCCGCCCCCTTGACCTAGAGGCCGGAACCTGGGCTAGAGGCGGAAGCGGACGTGCTGGCCGGGACGTAGCTGCGCGGCGTCGGCGACGGCGGCCGAGGCGAGCACCGCGACCACGGGGTAGCCGCCGGTCGTCGGATGGTCGGCCAGGAAGATGATCGGCATCCCGCTGGGCGGTACCTGAAGTGCACCGGTGACCATGCCTTCGCTGCCGAGTTCGCCGGCGCGCGCGCGGACGATGGGCGGGCCGTCCAGCCGTACCCCCACACGGTTGCAGTCCGGCGACACCTCGTAGGGCGTGGACGTGAGCGTGGCCACCGCGTCCTCGGTGAACCAGTCGTCACGCGGACCCGGCAGGATCCGCAGTACCGGCGTCTCCGGCAAGGGCGGCGCGGGTGCGACGTCCACGGTGATCTCCGACAGCCCCTTGGCGGAACCCAGCGGAAGGCGGTCCCCGGATGACAGGGGCGCGGGGCCGAGCCCGGACAGAAGATCGGTCGAACGGCTCCCCAGAGTCTCGTCGACGGCGACGCCACCGCGGACGGCCAGGTAGCTGCGCAGCCCGGACGACGGCGTGCCCACCTCCACCAGCGCTCCGGCCGGGACGTGGGCGGGTGCGTGCGTCCCGTGGGCGCGGCCGTCGATGCTCAGCGGCGCCTGCGCACCCGTGACCGCGACCCAGGCGTGCCGGTGAAAACGCAGGGCCGCCCCGCCGAACGTCAGCTCCACGGCCGCGGCGCCCTCCGGGTTCCCGACGAGCCGGTTGGCCAGGCGGAAGGCGCGTTCGTCGGCGGCGCCGGAGCACGGGACGCCCAGGTGGGCGCGGCCGGGCCTGCCGAGATCCTGGACGGTCGCCAGCGGCCCGGGCCGGACGACCTCGATCAAGAAGGCCCCCCGGGAACGAAACGGACGCGCATGCCCGGCCGGAGCAGCGACGGCGGGTCGCGCGTCACGTCCCACAGCCGCAGCCCGCTGTGTCCGAGCAGCCGCCAGCCGCCCGGCGACGGGGACGGGTAGACGGCCGCGTACCGGTCCGCGATCGCGACCGAACCCGCCGGGACCGACGTGCGCGGCGACGCGCGGCGCGGCACCCGCAGCGCCGGGTCGAGGCCCGTCAGGTAGCCGAATCCGGGGGAGAAGCCCAGATAGGCGACCGTGTACGTGGCGGCGGAGTGCCGGCGGACGACCTCGTCCCGCGACAGCCCGGTGAGATCGGCGACCTCGTCGAGATCCGCGCCGTCGTAGGTCACCGGGACCTCCACCGGCTCCGCGTCGCCGTCGGGGTCCTCCGGCAGCCGCAGGTGCGGCAGCCGTGCTGCGAGGCCGGCCAGATCGGCCGAAGGGTCGGTCACCACCAGGACGGTCCGCTCCCCGGGGACGACGTCCACGACGCCGGGCAGAGGCTCGTTCCGCAGCGCGGCGTTCAACCGGTGCGCGGTCGCGAGATCCGCGGTCTCGACGAGCAGGGCCGCGTCACCGGCCCGCAGCACCTTCACGCGAACGGCTCCAGCGCGACGCCCGCCTCGGACAGCGCAGCCCGGACGGCCCGCACGAGAGCCACCGCGCCCGGAGTGTCGCCGTGCACGCAGACCGAACGGGCCTTCAACGCGACCTGGGTACCGTCCGCCGCCACGACGGTGCCGTCCACGGCCATTCGGACGACCCGCTCAACGACGGCGTTCTGATCGTGAATCACGGCCCCCGGCTCTTTGCGTGACACGAGTGCACCAGCAGGCGTGTAGGCCCGGTCGGCGAAGCACTCGGCGACCACGGTGAGCCCATCGGCGACGTCGTGCACCGCGGAACCCGGAAGGGTCAGTAGCGGAAGCGAAGGGTCGTACGCACGTACCGCCTCGGCGAGGGCGCGGGCCTGGACGACGTCACGGGCAGCCCGGTTGTAGAGCGCCCCATGCGGTTTGACGTAAGACACACGTCCGCCTTCCGTGCGCGCTATGCCGTCCAACGCCGCGAGCTGGTACAGGACCTCGGCGGTCAGCTCCGGCGCCGGCACGTCCATCTCGCGGCGTCCGAAACCGGCCAGGTCCCGGTACGACACCTGCGCGCCGATGGTCACCCCGCGCTCGACCGCCGCGGCGCACACCCGCCGCATGATCAGAGGGTCGCCCGCGTGGAACCCGCACGCCACGTTCGCGCTCGTGATCATGTCCAGCAGCGCCAGGTCGTCGCCCAGCTCCCAGATGCCGAACCCCTCGCCGAGGTCTGCGTTGATATCGATGACCGCCATGACCAAGACCCCCTGAAACCGATTGTCTCAGCTCAGACGGTCTCCTCGTGGACGTCCTCGACCTCGTGTTTGGACGCCCACGCCTGGTACACGCCACGGTCGAACAGCTCCAGGCCGAGCTGCTCCGCCACCGGCGCCTTGCCGCCGCTGTACTCGACGCGCAACCAGCCCTCGTGCTCGCCCAGCACGACGAACGGTTCACCGCGCCAGACGCAGTGGGTCGTGACGTACTGCAGGCGGTCGACGTCCGACAGCGGCACCACATGGATGTACCGGCCGGGCATCACCTGCCTGAAACCGTCGGTGTGCCGCGAGGCGTAGAGCCGCACCCGGTCACCGTCCGGGCTCGCCTCGTACTCGGCGCCGCGCCAGCCCGCGTAGAAGCCGTGCCGGATGCTCATGCCCGTCCCCCCGGCCTTTCCGGCAGCTTCACCAGCCATCTGCGCAGGTCGGCGTCGTAGCGCGCCACCAGCGCCTCCCTGCCGTCCGCGGCGAGGCGGTACAGCTCGGCGCCGTGCGGCAGCCGCTGACTCTCGATCTTGAACTCCGGGATGGCGGGACCGTCGCCCGGCGCGTACCCCGAACCGGGGAACGGCGCCTTCTCGATCACCCAGCCGCCCGGGATGATCCCCATGCTCCACTCGTCGATCCCGCCCAGCGGCCGCCGGAACAGCGGCGGCTTCACCGCCGGCCACCGGATCGCGTGGATCTCCTCGTCCGCGGGCGTGAACGGCGAACCCTCGTACACCAGCCCGAGGCAGCGGATCAGCGCGCCGGGAGTCGTCATCTCCCGGACGTCCTTCAGCCGGTGCACGTATCCGGCGACCAGGTCGTAGCCGCCCTCCAGGTAGTGCTGCACATGCTCGGGCCGCACCACCTTCTGCATCACCACGACCTGGGACGCGCCGTCCGGTGGTGTCCGGCCCTCATGGGCGGGCTCCTTGGCGGGAGCCTCCCGCTTCTCGGCGGCGCCGCTGCGCTCACGGCTCGCGACAGGGATGTCCTGTGTCCGCATCCGCTGCTCTCGCCCGACCGGTGCGCCCGGTGCACTTTGCGGACGGCTTGGCGCGTCCGTGCCTACACCCGGTCCGGCGTGCGGAGCGATCGGTTCGGCTCGTGTGTCGCGTACCCCGCTCTGGGACGTGCTCGTCCTGTCCTGCGTGTAGCCGGGGGCCGCCTGGGCGGCAGCGGGCCTTTCCGGACGACCGCCTGGCGCGCCCAACGGCGGGCTCTGCGGCGGCGGGCTCTGCGCGGGGCGCGGCGGCAGGCTCTGCGCAGGATCAGGTGCGTTCGGTGCGGTGCTTTGCGGGACGACCGGGGCGGCGCGGTGACGCGAGGCCGCCTCCGCGGCCTCGCGCTGGCCGTAGAGGGGCGCTACGGGGAGGCCCTGCGGGTCGCCGACGGTCTCCCGGGCCGCGGGGACCTCCGGACGCCGCGGCTGAGGGGGCGCCGCGGGACGGGGCGCGGGAGCGTCGCCGGCCGGGCGTGTGGGCGCCTGTGAGGCGACGGGGACGTCCGACGGTGCAGGAGATGCGGTCCGCGGCGGCGCGGGGCTCTCCGGCGGCCTGGGAGCGCCCCGGCCACCGGCGGAACCGCCGGACGGCTTGACGCCGCGGGTCCTCGTGCGGGACGAGGCCCCCGCGACATGGACGTCCGTCGGTGCCGGCGGCGTCGGGCCGGAGGGCGTCCGCGGCTCCTCCGGCTCGAACAGCGCGTTGGCGTCCAGGTAGGACGCGCTGGGCAGACCCGGGTTGACCGCGAGCTGCCAGTCCGGATGCGGCCAGCGCCGGGACAGCTCCGACAGCGACGCCTCCCGGTGGTGCACCGCCTGTCCTTGCAGGGAGCGGTCCATGGCCTCGGGAGAGGTGAACGCCAGGACGAACGTTCCGTCGCCGAACTGGGCGGTGGCGAACTGATGGTCGGCGCTCCCCGGGTCGCCGGGGGCGGGCAGATACAGAACCGCGCGTGCGAGGAGTTCCAGATAGCCGTGCTGGTCGCCGCGTTCACGCGCCTCCGCCAGCGCGGTCTCCAGCGTGGAACCCGCCGGCCGGGCGGGACGTGCGGCGGATCGGGTCTCCGCGTCGGGGACGGCCAGCGGGATGCCGAGCCCCGGCAGCGCCAGCGGACCGCCCTCGGGGCCGGACCGGCTCGCCTGGTAGACCAGTTCGAGCGGCGATTCGATGCGGTAGACGTCACGGAACGCGCCGACCAGCAGCCCCGCGAGGAGCGCGCAGGCCTCCAGTTGCTCAGCCGAGGCCCGGCCGCCGCGGTCGCGCAGCGTGAACTGGTGCCACCAGTTCTTGCGTTCCTCCTCGTCCGGGGGTTCCCAGCCGAGCGCCCTCAGCCGCCGCTCCTGCCGCGGGGCGAGCGGCCGGGGCAGGAACGCGCTGCTGACCGCTTCGGCGTCGAGCACGCCCTCCGCCCTCATCGCCTGGACGTAGGGCAGCCCACTGGGGCCCTGCACGATGAGGAACGACGTGACCGGCAGCCGGGAGAGCTCCAGCGTCAGCCGTTTGGCGAAGTCGTTCCAGTCCACTCGGGATCCACTTTCACGTCCATGGTGCGGGGGCCGTACTCGACGGTAGCCGAACGGTGCGTCACTCGGTCCGCGGAGCCGGAACGGCGTCGGCCCTCACCGGCGCCCAGACACCCCCGACTGCGTCGTAGACCGCGAGGGGCGTCTCGTCACCGTCACCGGTCCAGCGCCAGAGGCGAGCGCCGTGGGGCAGCCGTATCGGGACGCCGGCGGCCCGCTGCTCCGGGACGGCGGACTGCCTGCTCGTCGGCGCGCCCAGCGGAAGCGCCGCGCCCGCCTCCGCCTGAACACGCCCCGGTTCCGGACGCTCCGATTCGAGCCGCTCACGCTGAACGCCCTCGGACCCAAGCCGCTCGACCTGAACGCGCTCGGGCTGAAGATGCTCGCCCTGAAGCCGCTCGGCGTCGAGCCGCTCGGGTTGTACGCGCTCGGGCTGAACTTGCTTGGGCTGCACGCGCTCGCCCTGAGGACGCTCGGGTTCAAGCCGCTCGGGCTGGACGCCCTCAGCCTGAACGTGCTCGCGCTGAACGTGCTCGGGTTGTACTTGCTCGGGTTGTACGTGCTTGGCCTGAGGGCGCTCGGATTCAGGGCGCTCGGGTTGTACGTGCTCTGCCTGAGGACGCTCGGGTTCAAGTCGCTCGGGCTGAAGTCGCTCGGGCTGAAGGCGCTCGGGTTCAAGCCGCTCGGGTTCAAGTCGCTCGGCCTGAGGACGCTCGGATTGAACGCGCTCGGGTTGAGGATGCTCGGGTTCGAGCCGCTCGGCCTGAACAGGTTCGGCCTGAACAGGTTCGGCCTGAACACGTTCGGGCTGTAGAAGCTCGGGCTTGAGGTGCTCGGGTTGTGCGCGCTCGGATTGAGGACGCTCTGGCTGAACGGGCTCGGGTTGAAGCCGCTCGGGTTCGGGGTGTTCGCCCTGGATGGGCTCGGGCCGAAGCGGCTCGGGCTTCGGGTGGGCGGGCGGTTCCGGATGTGGCGGGTTCAAGGGCTCCGGTGCGGGGCTCTTCGAGCCTGCGATCATCGGCTCGGAGGGCTGCGGCTCGGCCGGTCCCGCTTCCGCGGCGGCGCCGGCGTCCACGGGCAGCGCGGGGTCCCCGGCTTCGAGTGCCGCCCGCAGATCGGCCGCAGTGAAAGGGTCGACCGCCGTATGGGCATCGTCGTCCGCGCTGTCCGCACTGGGGGCCGAACCATTGACCGCGGGGACCGAGCCGCCTGCGACGGGGTTGGGCCCAGCGAGTGCGTTCGGGTCGACCGTTCCGTACGGGTTGGGGACGTCCGGCTCAGCGGGCGGCGACACGTCCGGGCTTGCGTGCAGGCGAGGAATGACGGACGAGTCCAGGAGGACCTCGCTCGGCAGGCCCCAGTTGATCGCGAGACGCCATGCCGGGTCCGGCCAGCCGGCCGCAAGCCGTGCGAACGAGGTGCGCCGGTAGAGGCCGGGGTGCCGGTCGCCGGTGCGGGCCAGGGCGCCGGGAGAGGTGAACACCGTGACGTAGGTGTCGCTGCCGATGGCGGTGGTGGGGAACTCGGCGCGGTCGGGGTCCTCCACGGCGGACGCGGTCGCCGGGAGCACCAGGTCGGCGTCGGCCAGCAGCCGGAAGTACGTGGTGTTGTCGCCGTTCGCCTTGGCCTCGGCCAGGCGGGGTTCGAGCAGGTCGGCGTCCGCGCCGGGAAGGCGCTCCGCCTGCGGCGGCATCGAGGTCCCCGCAGGGGGCGTGCCCGCGGGCAGGGGATCGGCTCCGGCGAGTGGGCCGCCGGACGGTTCGCCGACCGGGCCGCCGGACGAGGAGCGGCGCTGGTTCACCCGCGACGCGTCGGCGACGTCGATGCCGAAGTCGAGCAGCTCGATCAGGCCGGTGCCGTGCCGGTGGAACGACTCGTACACGAGGTCGGACGGCCGCCGGACGCCCTGGACGTCGCGGAGAGCGGTGACCATCACCTCGGCCAGCCGCGAGAAGTCGACGTCGCTCACCGACAGCATCCCGCCGGGCACGCCGAACTCAGGAAGCTCCGTCCACCAGTTGCGCGGGGCGGGCTCGGCGGGCGGGCGCCAGCCCGCGTCGCTCATGACCTCCTCGTCGGCCAGCGTGAGCAGCAGCGGCCCGTCGAGGAAGTTGTTGCTGACGGCCTCGGCGTAGAGCCGGTCGGGCTCGCGCATGGCCTGGACGTAGTGGCGGCTCTCATCGCGTTCGCGCACGATGAGGATGGTGTCCCGTTCGAGACCCGCCAGTTCACGCCCCAGCCGCCGGGCGAACTCGGACCACTCCAACAAGATCACTCCCTACGACCGGGGGCCGGCCCCCGGGCCCCCGCGAGACCATGCCCGAGACCCGATGATTGTCGCCGGGGACGCCGCGCGCAAACCGGGAGTTCACTCGGGTGGGGGTTCGTGACGCAGCACACGCAGGGCCTCGCGCAGAGCCTCCGGGTCGTCCCCGCAGCGGTCGAGGACGTCGATGAGTTTGTGCAGGATCTCATGGCGTTCGTAGCCGACGTCGAGCAGCGATTGGGCGGTCTCCCACAGCTGCGGCGGCTCGCCGTCCCACAGCCGCTCCGTGAGGCGCTCGTGGGCCTCGATGTGCTCCTCGTCGGCGCCGGGATGCTCGAATTCCAGGACGACGCGGCGGTCGTCCGGGTCGGCGGGATCCAAGGTCGACAGGTCGATGAAGCCGTGCCGCCCCGACCGGCGGTGGGTGCCCGACAGGAACGGCAGGGCGAACGCCCGGCGCGACAGCGCCTCCAGGTCGCCGTCGGGCAGCAGCCGTCCGACGAGTTCGCGGTCGAGGCCGAAAGCGGACGGGTCGCGGTAGGCGTCGGCGAACTTCGCGGTGGCGTCCCAGAGGGCGTCCAGCGTGGCCCTGATGCCCTCTTCGGGCAGCCCTGTGCGCTTGCCCGCCCACCGCACCCACGCGGCCAGCACGTGGGGGACAGCGTCTTGTTCCGTCGGGGAAAGTAAAACCTTGCGTGGCAGCCAGTCGAGCAGGAACATCTCGCATTTGAGCGGGCTGACCCGCAGCGGCCGCCCGAAGTCGTGGGTGCAGCCGTAGTCGATGATGCGGTCGACGCACCGGCTGGCGGCCGAGCGGTCGGACAGGCCCTCCGCCTCGTCGGAGGCGAGGAACCGCGCGGCGATCGTCGCGCGCCTGTCGGGCCCGTACACCGGCGGCTGGGGCAGCCGGCCGCCCGGCGGCAGGATGTCCACCCGCGCCCGGACGAAGGCGTGGTAGGTGCCGAAGTTCTCGTTCACCGGCGGGTCGTCGGTGTCGTCGGTGAGGTCCAGGGCGCTCCACAGCAGCGCCTTGGTGTCGCGCGGATCGAGCTGCTCGAACCGCATCAGCGGGTTGTCGCGGCCTTCGCGGCGGCAATGGTCGAGGAGCGTGTCGACACGGGACGAGACCCAGGCGTCCCGGACCATCCCGCTCGTCGGCGGCCGTCCGGCGCGTGCGGCCGGGGCGAACGGGTCGCCCGCCGGCTGGACGGCCCCGGCCTTGTTGCGATCGACCAGGATGACCAGCGCGTGCCGTTCGGCTCCTCCGTAGCTGTAGGTGCAGACGATGGAGTCCTGGTCGCCGAAGACGTCCCTGGACACGTAGCAGTCCTCGGGGGCGACCATTCCGACGCGGTCCGCCCATCCCGGTCTGGCGACCCCGTTCTCCATCAGTTCGAGCGCCGCGCGCTCCGCCTTGGCCGCCTGCCGCGGCGTGCCCATGTAGGCCATGCCGGTGAGCAGCGCCAGCGCGGCCGGTGTCCCGGCCGTCCTGGCGTAGTCGACGAGGGCCTCGCCGATGACCTCCTCGACGTCGCCGTCCGGTACCCGGTGCCCCCACCAGGCCCCGAGGATCTCGCTGACGATGAGCTCGGCGTCCAGGGGGCTGCGCACGGCCAGCAGCTCGCGGGCGTGCTGCAGCATGCCGTCGAAAATCGCCGAGACCTCGTCCGGGGGCGTCGATCCGTCCCGGCCAGGGTCCCCGGAGGAGCGGTGGCGGCTGCGGGGACTCACGCTTCTAGCCTCTCAGATCCGGCGCGGGTCCGCGCAGTCCCTTCGCAGGACGCGGCCGACTGCTCAGCCGTCCACTCCGTCCGCCGGTGCGCCCCTGGAAGGCGGCTCCGACTTCAGCTTTCCGGTGAGATGTTCGCGCGCCATCCGTTCGACTCTGGCAGGCGTTGCTTCGAGCCCAAGATGGGCCATGCAAGCCTGGACGTCCGCCACGCACCGGTGCACCGCGTCCAAGGGAAAGGTCACGAACTCGTCGCCAAGCCGCTGTGTGAGCTCGTCGCGGGTCTCGCTCCGGTGATCGGCCAGTGCATGCATCTGCCCACACCTCCGCACGCGGGGTTCCGGCGGACGGGGACGCCGCCGGTCGAGACGGAGCGCGTACGGATCGACCCAGGCTCGGGAGCTTCCGCGTGAACCCGCCTCGATGTCCCATTCCAGCGGTTTTGGGAGGAGAGTCAAGACAAATCGGGGCGTCGTTTCGCAAAGTCTGGGCCGTCTTCCGCGGAGGCCCCGTCCGGATCGGCGTCCACCGCCCTGACCTGCGCCCTTCGCGATGATCGCTGCCAGTCGTCCGCCCAGCCCGCGTGGTGCCGCGCCGCCCAGTCGAGATCGACCCGCCCGGTCAGCATCCCGCTGAGCGCGCCGCGGTCCCGGAACGCCTCCCACAGGTGCCCCGCGGTCACCACGGCGATGAGGAGGAAGAGCCAGTCGTGGACGAACGTCGCGCCCGTCCGCCACCGGTCTCCCCAGGGGCCGGGGAAGGTCATGATCTCGCCGGTGCCGAGCATGATGAGGATCGCGCCCGCGGTGAACGCCGCGTTCAGCTTCTGCCCCGCGTTGAACTTGCCCACGGGGAAGACCCCGCGCCCGGCTCGCACGACCCTGCGGTCACTGCTCTTGAGCCAGGCCCAGTCGTGCGGAGCGAATCTGTTCATCCGCCGGAGGTCGGCCCTGAAGGCGCGGGACACAAGGCCGAGCACGATAGGCGCGGGCAGCGCGAACCCGCACCACACGTGGACGGTCTTGACCACCTCTCGGTAGCCCACAAGCGTCGACAGCATCGGCAGGTACAGCAACGCCGCGGTCGCCAGGCAGATCAGCATCAACACAGCGGTCACGTGGTGGATCGACCGCTCGGCACGCGTGAACCGATCCAACCGGACCCGCCCCAACGGGACGGCGTCCCGTTCCCGTTGGGGTACGTCACGTCGGGACATCGTCACGCCCGTTCGACCGCCCGACCCAGGCATGCACGTCGTATCCGAGGTTCTCCCAGTAGCCGGGAATGAGCTCGTCGGTCAGTTCGATGCCGTCGAGCCACTTCAGCGACTTGTAGCCGTACATGGGAGCGACGTAGAGCCGCGTCGGCCCGCCGTGATCGTGTGTGACCGGTTTGCCTTCCATCTGCGTCGCCACCAGGACGTCCCGCCGCCGCGCCTGTTCAAGCGTCAGCGACTCGGTGTAGACGCCGTCGAACGACGTGAATCGCACGGCACGGGCCTTCGGCGATACGCCGACTGCGTCCAGCAGATCGGGCAGCGCCACTCCGGCCCACCCCACGTCCGGTACCCGCCAACCCGTCACGCACTGGAAATCCCTCTCCAGCGCGGTCTGAGGCAACTTCGCAAGGTCGGCCATGCGGAACGCCTGGGGCTTGTCGACAAGGCCCTTGACGGTCACACGGTGGGTCGCGGCGCTGTGCCGCTCCACGCTCCCGGTGATCGAGTAGTAGCGAAAACCGCCCGCCGCCGGGAGGACGTCGCTGATCGGACCCACGGGTGCCAGGGCGCGACTCACCTTGTCCTGCACGGACGCTCCCACGGCGACCCCCGCCACGCCGAGGCCGAGCATCCCGAGCACCACCCGCCGTCCCACGGGACTGCCTTCTGGCCGCTCCTCCTCATTCACGTTCTCATTCGAGCACTGCGGCCCGCGCCATGCCAGGTTTCGGCCGCCTTCGTAAGACTTCGGACAGATCTGGGGGCGGCCTTAAGCTTGTGCCCATGGCCACGAAGGTTCATCTCGCACAGCGTCCGGAAGCCGACGAACTGCTCGGACGCAGCCCGCTGGCCGCGCTGGTGGGCATGCTGCTCGACCAGCAGATCCCGATGGAGTGGGCGTTCTCCGGCCCCTACACCATCGCCCAGCGGCTCGGCACCGACGATCTGGACGCGCACGAGATCGCCGCGCACGACCCCGAGCGGTTCGCGGCGGTGCTGTCGGAGAAGCCCGCCGTCCACCGGTACCCCGGGTCGATGGCCAAGCGGGTGCAGCAGCTGTGCCAGTACCTCGTGGAGAACTATGACGGGGACGCCGACAAGGTGTGGCAGGGCGTGGACAGCGGCAAGGAACTTTTCAAGCGGCTGCACGGCCTGCCCGGCTTCGGCAAGCAGAAGGCGCAGATCTTCCTGGCGCTCCTCGGCAAGCAGTACGGCATCCGGCCGGAAGGCTGGCGCGAGGCCGCCGGCGCCTACGGCGAGGAGGGCTCACACCGCTCCGTGGCCGACATCACCGGCCCGGACTCTCTGGCGAAGGTTCGGGCCTTCAAGCAGGAACAGAAGACCGCCGCCAAGGGAACCAAGTAGGGAACCCCTCATGGTGGTCGCCACCCTGGCGAACGCGCCCAACACTCCGATGAAGCCGAGTTGACGCCCCGTGATGCCCGGGAGCCGTAGCATCTCCTACTCGCCGTCCTGGCGGACCGCCTCCCGCGTCCTCAGCGACGGTGTCCGAATCCGGCGGGTTCGTCTGGAGCCGAAGGGAACGAGGATGTTCATCAGGGGTTCCGTACGCGACGAACCATCGGGATGATGAGTACCTGACTCCGATCGGTGTTGTGATGGAGGCGGGAGCGCTAGCCTGCTCCCATTCACTCATAGTGATGAAAACTAGCCGCGCGGTACGGGACCCTCTGGGGCGGAGGTGTTGTCCATGAGCACCGAGACGTCCGTTCCGCATCCTCGCGTCTCAGGGGTGGAGGGGCAGCCCATGGATGCGTCCGACGCCGCGCTGTACGCGACTTTGCTGACGGAAGCCCCCGGTGGGCTGGCGTTCTTCGACCGTGACCTGCGTTGCCGCAGGGCCAATGACGCGCTCGCGGCGCTTCTGGGCGTCCCCGTGGGTGATCTGCAGCGGGGCAGACCGTCCGAGGTCCTGCCCGAGCCGCTGGCGACGGCGTTCGAGACGGCCCTGCGCAAGGTTCTCGCCGAAGACCGCCCGCTGACCGACTTCGATCTGGTCGTCCCGGCCGGTGAGTCGTCCGGCACGCCCGGCCCGCCCGCTCCGCCTGCTCCACCCGTTCCGCCTGGGGCGTCCGGCGACGCCGCGGGCGTGGCCACGGCGATCGAGGAGCGGATCCTGGCCTGCACATGGCTGCCCGCCAGGGACGGCGACGGTGAGCGCCTGGGCGTCGTCCTGACCGCGCTGGACGTGACCGAGCGGCGCAGGGCCGAGGAGGTCATCCGCCGCAAGGAGCAGCGCTACCGCTCGCTCGTGGAGGCCAGCGCCCAGGTGGTGTGGGTCGCCGCCCCCGTGGGCGGCGTGATCGACGACGCGCCCGAATGGCGTGCGATCACCGGCCAGACGCCCGACGACTACGCGGTCGGCGGATGGCTGTCGGTGGTGCACCCCGAGGACCGTCCCCGGATCGAGGCCGCCTGGGGTGAATGCGTCGAAGAGAACCGGGTCTTCGAGACCAACTACAGGATCCGCACCAAGAGCGGCACCTACCGGCACTTCGACGTACGGGCCGTGCCCATCTGGCAGGGCGACGCGGTCATCGAGTGGGTCGGCGCCAACACCGACGTCACCGGGCAGCGCGAGGCCGAGGAGATGCGGGGGCGGCTGACCGAGCAGCTGTCGGCGGCCGCGCTGCGCACCGCGCGCCTGCAGCAGGCCACATCGATGCTGGCCGAGGCCCTGACCGTCTCCCAGGTCGTCCAGGTCATCACCGAAGTGGGACGGTCGGCCATCGGCGCCGACTACTCCGCCGTGGCGCTCCTGGACGACGACAAGCTGCGCCTCAGCATCGTGGCGCCGTCCCAGCCCGGCGCCGAAGGCGAGACCGGCCCCGTCTCCCGCGACGACATCAAGGTCAGTGACCAGACCGTGATGTCGGTGGCGGTGCGCGAGAGCCGTCCGTTCCTGGCCGAGCATCCCGACAGCCTCCGCCTGCAGCTGGGGCACGGCGAGAAGGATCTTTTCGCCCAGCACACCGAAGAACGCGCCTGGGTCGGCCTTCCGCTCCTGGCTGCGGGCGCCCCGATCGGTGCGCTCCGCTTCTCGTTCACCCGGCCCAGGGAGATCACCGAGGAGGAGCGCGTCTTCCTGGAGGCGCTCGCAGGCCAGTGCGCCCTGGCCGTCGAGCGGGCCCTGCTCTTCGAGCGCGAGCACAAGACCGCCGAGGAACTCCAGCGCAGCCTCCTGCCCAGCGACCTCCCGCAGCTCCCCGGCATGGTGCTGGCGGCCCGCTACAACCCGGCGACACGTCACGTCCAGGTCGGCGGCGACTGGTACGACGTGTTCCGCCTGGCCGATGACCGACTCGCCGTGGCGGTCGGGGACGTCATGGGCAAGGGGGTCCTCGCCGCGGCCGGAATGGGACGCGTCCGCAACGCCCTGCGCGCGCTGGCGCTGAACGACCCGCGCCCCGCCGCGGTCCTGGCCGGCCTCGACCGGCTGTTCAGCGCCACCGAGGACGAGGAGCAGTTCACCACGGTCGCGTACGTGGTCATCGACCCGGAGACCGGGCTCGGTGAGTTCAGCAACGCGGGGCACCCGCCACCCCTGCTGATCTCGCCGGACGCGCCCGCGCGCGTCAGCACGCGGGAGCCGGGAACGCCGCTCGGCTGGCCGAGCCAGCGACAGCAGACAAGTTTTTCCATCGAGACCGGCAACACTGTGGTGTTCTATTCCGATGGACTTGTGGAGAACCGTAGGCGTGGGGTGGACGCCGGGCTTGAGGAGCTTGTCGCCGTGGCGGCGGACGCCCCACCTGAAGTGGTAGGAGATCCCGAGAGACTCGTCGACTTCCTGGTCGATCGGATGCTTGCCGGGTACGAGCAGGTAGACGATGTGACCGTGCTTGCCCTGCACGTCCCGCCCAAACCCGTGTGAGGCCCGCCGGAGACGGCACGAAGACGGCCTGACACGTACGAAGGACCGTCCCGCGCCCTCTAAGGTGGAGAGTTACCGGGTAGGACTTCACAGGCGGAATGCGCAGCAGTGCCAGAATGCTTGACCCAGAGATAGCGGGTACGCTGCGGTCCCGCACCGGGAGGTCCTCTGTGTGTGGTCCCACCCAGTGTGAGGCCGGGCCCGTCAGGGCACTTGGGTCAACCAAGCCACACGTTCGTTCGAGAGGTATTTGTGTCGCCTGCTAGCTCGACCTCGAAAGCGTCAGATCTGCACGATCACGTCATCGCGCAACTGATCGAGCGTGGACGGTCCCAGGGTTACCTCGAAGCCGACGACGTACGACGTACGTTCGAGGAGGCCGACATCCCCGTGTCGAAGGCCTCCAGCATTCTGCGGAGCCTCAGCAAGGAGGGTGTGACCGTCATGGTGAGCGCTGCCGACTCCGCGGCGCCCAAGCGTCCCCGCAAGCGCGGGACGCCGCCGGCGCGCAGGCCCAGGACCGCCGCGGCGGCCAAGGAGCAGCCCGACACGGTGACCGCCGTCGTCGGCGACGACGCGGTTCCCGAGGAGCCCGCCGCCGAGCCGCGCCCGGCCGCCGCCAAGCCCGCGCCGCCGAAGCCCGCGCCGCCCAAGAAGGCCGCGCCCGCCAAGGGCGCCAAGTCCAAGAAGGCCGCGCCCGCCAAGAAGGGCGCCGTGCAGGCGGCCAAGGCGGCCCCGGTCAAGCCGGCCAAGAAGGCGGGCGACGACCCCGAGCTCGACGACGAGGTGGACGTCGATCTCGAGGACCTCACCGTCCTGGACGTCGAACTGGAGCCCGAAACGGCCGACGTCGCCGAGGCGGCGCCCGAGAGCGAGGACGACGAGGCCCCGGCCGCGCCCGCGCCCAAGGCGGTCCCCGCCGGCAAGCAGGCCGCGGAGGGCCCCGCGCCCGCCGCCGAGGAGGAGGGTTTCACCCTCGGCGACGACGACGAGGACGCCCCCGCGCAGCAGATCGCGGCCGCCGGAGCCACCGCCGACCCGGTCAAGGACTACCTCAAGCAGATCGGCAAGGTCCCCCTGCTGAACGCCGAGCAGGAGGTGGAGCTCGCCAAGCGCATCGAGGCCGGGCTCTTCGCCGAGGAGCGCCTCGCCGCCGACGGGCCCGCGATGTCCGAGGAGGACAACGAGGACTTCGAGTGGATCGCCGAGGACGGCCGCCGCGCGAAGAACCACCTGCTGGAGGCGAACCTGCGGCTGGTCGTGTCGCTGGCCAAGCGCTACACCGGACGCGGGATGCTGTTCCTGGACCTGATCCAGGAGGGCAACCTCGGCCTGATCCGCGCGGTCGAGAAGTTCGACTACACCAAGGGCTACAAGTTCTCGACGTACGCCACCTGGTGGATCCGGCAGGCGATCACCCGCGCGATGGCCGACCAGGCCCGCACCATCCGCATCCCGGTGCACATGGTCGAGGTCATCAACAAGCTGGCGCGCGTGCAGCGGCAGATGCTCCAGGACCTGGGCCGCGAGCCCACCCCGGAGGAGCTGGCCAAGGAACTCGACATGACCCCGGAGAAGGTCGTCGAGGTCCAGAAGTACGGCCGTGAGCCGATCTCGCTGCACACACCGCTCGGCGAGGACGGCGACAGCGAGTTCGGCGACCTCATCGAGGACTCCGAGGCCATCGTCCCGGCCGACGCGGTCAGCTTCACGCTTCTGCAGGAGCAGCTCCACTCCGTCCTGGACACGCTCAGCGAGCGTGAGGCGGGCGTGGTGTCGATGCGGTTCGGCCTGACCGACGGCCAGCCGAAGACCCTGGACGAGATCGGCAAGGTGTACGGGGTGACCCGTGAGCGCATCCGGCAGATCGAGTCCAAGACCATGTCGAAGCTGCGTCACCCGTCGCGGTCCCAGGTCCTGCGCGACTACCTCGACTGACCGTCACCCGAACCACCCGAACCACGTAACGGGGCCCCATCTCACCGGCGGGGCCCCGTTTCGTGTTCCGGCCGTGCCGTCGTCTCAGTCGTGCAGGATGACGTCGAGGTTCGGGCCGTTCAGCTCGACGGTGTGACCGAGGCCGGCGACGGCCTTCAGAAGCTCGTCCGGGGTCCGCGGCGCGGCGCCGGCCTTGAGCAGGTCGTGCGCGATCTTCCCGCGGGTCGCCTTGGCCATGTGACTCACCACGGACCGTTTCGGGGCGCCGCCGACGAGCCGCTCCCGGAAGACCCGCACGGCCACGGCGGGCTGCGGCGCCTTCCAGACGGACGCGTACGGTCCGGAGCGCATGTCGACGATCAGGCCGTCGTCCAGCCGGAGGGCCTCGCGCATCGCCGGCCGCCAGAACGTCCCCAGGCGGCCCGCAGGCGGCAGCGACACCGCCATGGCCAGCCGGTAAGGCGGGACGCGGTCGGTGAGCCTCAGCGCGCCCCACAGCCCCGAGAAGACGATGACCTGCTCGGCGGCGGCCGCCGCATCCAGGTCGGAGAGGTCCAGGTTGTCGTAGAGGACGCCGGTGTAGAGCCGCGCGACCGGGAGCGTGGGGGCTTCCCGCAGCGCCCTGTTACGGGCCAGCGCCTCTTCGGTCTGCCCTGGGGGCAGGCCGAGGATGCTCGGCGCGTCCTTCCGGCGGCACACCCGGGCCAGGCCCGCCAGAACGCGTTTGCGCACTGGGGTGAGCCCCGGGAAGCTCAGTGAGGCCAGGTCGAGGGGAGGACCGTCCCCGTCGGTAGCCTTCTTCTCCGACGGTGGCAGCAGGATGTGCACGTTCCCCCTCGATGGCGCGGCAGACCCGGAAGTCGGTACGAGTGATGACGCGGTGCCCGGAGCTGGATCTCGACGAGCTGGTCGCCGCGGCATGGCCCGCGCCGTCCACCCAGGATATTGGCGGCTGGGTGCTCCGGCATGCCGACGGGGTCACCAAGCGCGCCAACTCCGTCCTGCCTCTGGAGATCCCTGGGGACGTGGCACTGGCGGTCGAGCAGGCGGAGGGCTTCTACACCGCGATGGGTCTGGCGACCGTGTTCTCGCTGGGCCCGCAGACGCGGCCGGAAGGGCTGGACGCGTTCCTGGGGGAGCGAGGCTACGCCCTGGTCGACCCGACCCTCGCCATGGTCAAGGACATCGCCGGCCCGTACGAGCGTGATGGCGTGGAGATCATGGACGCGCCGTCCCGGGAGTGGCTCGACGTGTGGTGGTCGGTGGACGGCCGGTACGAGCATCAGCTGCCGATGGCGGAGAAGATCCTCACCGGAGTACCGGCGGGGTACGCGTCACTGGACGGCGTCGCCGTCGGACGCGGTGTGCCCCAGGGGGAGTGGCTCGGTGTCTACGCGATGGCCGTCGCACCTGAGGCGCGCAGGCGGGGCCTTGGACGACGCGTCCTGCACGCCCTGCTCGGCTGGGGACGTGAACAGGGGTGCGAGCGGGCCTACCTGGTCGTCGTCGAACGGAACGCGACGGCGCGGGCGATGTACGAGGCCGAGGGATTCACGCAGTTCAGCGGCTACCACTACCGAGTGAAGAATGTCACTTCGCCGGGCGGGGCGAGGAGGAATGGTGAGCCGCGTCACCCGGGAGATACTCTGAGTAACCAATAGATCACTCTATGAAGTCGTGTCCAATTGGCTCCGTTGGGAGCCGAAGGGGTGGAATGTGAACGGCGGCCACCGTCTCCGGTGACCGCCGATCAAGGCTCCTGCTATATAGAGGTTTACCGCTCCTCGGACGCAGCGGTCGCCGGGGTTTCGATGAGCCGATCGGACTCGTCCTGAATGTCCGCCCCGTTAGAGCGGAGCGCCTCTGCGTACTTGCGCCCGTGGTGGGCGCAGAACAGAAGGTCGCCGCCGCCTACAAGGACAGCACGGACGTAGGCCTGGGCGCCGCAGCGGTCGCATCGGTCGGCGACGGTCAGCGGCTTGGTTGGGGCAAGGGCTCCAGTCACGGCACCTTCCTCATGCTCGGGGTCGGTACTTAGGACAACATCTAACCCGACGCTGACGTTCCCAACCTGGTTCTTCGTACGCCCACAGCAGAATGGCCCAATTGGTGACCGAGGTCACATTAGGCGGCCTCCCAGCGGAACAGGCGCAGCGCGATCAACGCGCCGGCGACCGCCACGCCCGCCAGGATGCCGATTTCGGCCAATGCGGAGGTCGGCCCCAGGCCGCGGCTCATCACATTGAGCATGCCCTCGTTCAGGTACCGCAGCGGGAAGATGTACGACAGCGTCTGCATCCAGCCCGGCGTCTCTTCGAGCGGGAAGAACGAGCCGCCCAGGAACGCCATGGGCAGGACGATCAGCTGCGTCACCGCGTTCGCCGTCTCCTGGGACCTGGCCCACGCACCGATGATCATTCCGATCGACAGGAAGGCGAGGACGCCCGCGATCAGCAGCGGGATCGCCATCCACCAGGAGCCCTCCAACTGGAGCCCGAACATCGGCAGCTGCGCCACGAGCACGAACAACGCGAACTGCACGAGAGCGACGGCGACGCTGACCGCGACTCGCGCGGCGAACACGGTGGGTATCGGGGCAGGGGAGAGCTGGAGGCGGCGCAGGATGCCCTTGGTCCGCCATGTCACGAGCGTCTGGGAGGCCCCGAAGACGGCCGCCGACGCCAGTGCCCAGCCCAGCAGGGCGGGCGTGAAGAACTGGATGGCCTTGAGGGAGTCGTCCTCCACCCGCTCGGTGGACAGCGTGTAGGCGGGCGGCCTGCCGATGGCCGCCTGGTTCGCCGACTGGACGATCGAGTCCATCAGCGCCCGCACCGTCCCCGACTTGACCTGGTCCGCCGCCGAGTAGTGGACGACCAGCTCACCGCCGCGCTGCTCCACGGCGCCGTGCGCGTCGCCCTTCTCCACCTTGCGCAGCGCGTCGGCCCGGGCGGACGCCTTGGTGACCTTCATGACCTTGCCGAGTTCGGCACCGCCCTGCGCGACGGCCTGATCCAGCACCGGCACCTTGCCGATCGTCAGCACCTCCACCTTGGACGTCGTCTGGTCGCTGAAGATCCCTCCGAAGATGACCAGGAACATCAAGGGGAAGAGGACGGTGAAGAACAACGCGGTACGGTCCCGCTGGAAGCCCAGGTACATCGCCCGGGACAGGCTCTTGAAACTCTGGTAAGTGCTCACGCCCTGTACTCCCGTCCGGTGACGTCCAGGAAGACGTCCTCAAGGGTGGCGCCGCGGATCTGGACGCCGTCGAGCGCGTCCTTGGCCGCCATGGCCGCGACCACGGCCGATGGGTCGCGGGTGGAGATGGTCAGCGAGACACCGTCGTCGACGGCTTCGTCCGCGCCCGGCACCAGCCGCGCGTCCTCCACCGCGAGGACGCCGCTGGGCACGCTGATCCTGGCCGGGGCGTCCAGACCGCGCACCAGCACGGCCGGCGGTCCGAGCCGGAGGATCTGGCCCGCGTCCATGATGGCGACGCGGTCACAGAGGATTTCCGCCTCGTCCATGTAGTGCGTGGTCAGGACGATCGTGCGTCCCTCCGTGCTGATCTCGCGCAGGACGTCCCACAGGTTGCGGCGTGCCTGCGGGTCCAGCGCGGCGGTCGGCTCGTCCAGGAACACGAGCTCGGGGCCGTGCACGAGCGCGCACGCGATGGACAGGCGCTGCGCCTGGCCGCCCGAGAGCTTCTCGACCCGGACGTCGGCCTTGTCGTCAAGCCCGACCAGCTCCATCATCGCGTCGGCCTTCTTGGCGGGGACGCCGTAGAGGGAGCCGAACGTCCGCAGCTGCTCGCGCGTGGTCAGCCGCTCGAAGAACGACGACGCCTGCAACTGGACGCCGATCCGGGGCAGCAGCCGGGGGTTCCGCGGCCACGGCGACATCCCGAGCATCGACACGTCCCCCTCGTCGGCCTCCCGCAGCCCCTCGATGATCTCCAGCGTCGTCGTCTTCCCGGCTCCGTTCGGGCCGAGGATCCCGAAGAACTCGCCCTCCTCGACCCCGAACGTCACCCCGTCCACGGCCTGGACGTCCCCGTAGCGTTTGCGGAGGCCCGTGACCTCGATCGTTTGCGGCATGCGGAGGACGATAAGCGGGGTGCGGAGTACGGCACACCCACCCGAAGGTGGACGTTCAGGTCCAGAAGTCGGGGGCAGGGCGGCCCGGGGCCGGGGTAACCTGGCGAACCGTCCGGGTCCGCCGCCCAGACGTGCCGCAACGTCGGCGGCGGCGAGCCTGCCGGTGGATTGTCGGCGGCCGGGGGTACCCTGCTGCCGACCGTCCTACCCCCGAGGAGCACACGCACGTTGACCGCCGCGACCGTCGAAGCGACAACCGAAGATCCGCACGGCTACTCCGCCCGGCACCTCTCGGTGCTGGAGGGCCTGGAGGCCGTGCGCAAGCGACCCGGGATGTACGTCGGATCGACCGACAGCCGGGGCCTCGCACACTGCCTGTGGGAGATCGTCGACAACTGCGTCGACGAGGCCCTCGCCGGCTACTGCACCCACATCAGCGTGCTGTTGCACGCCGACGGGTCCTTCGAGGTGGCCGACAACGGCCGCGGCATCCCGGTCGACCTGGAACCCAAGACGGGCCTCGCCGGCGTCGAGCTGGTCATGACCCGGCTGCACGCGGGCGGCAAGTTCGGCGGGGTGTCCTACACGGCGTCGGGCGGCCTGCACGGCGTCGGCGCGTCCGTCGTCAACGCGCTGTCCGCCCGCCTGGACGTCGAGGTCGACCGCGACGGGCACACCCACGCGATCAGCTTCCGGCGCGGCCTGCCCGGCGAGTTCGCCGACGACGGCCGCCCGAACGCCCGGTTCAAGAAGAAGTCCGGCGTCCGGCAGGTCCGCAAGGTCGCCAAGAAGGTCACCGGCACCCGGGTCCGCTTCTGGCCCGACCTGCAGATCTTCCTGAAGGACGCCACGGTCGAGCAGTCCCTCGTCCTGGACCGGATGCGCCAGACCGCGTTCCTCATTCCCGGCCTCACCATCGACGTCCGCGACGAGCGCGGCGAAGAGGTCCTCGACGAGACGTTCCGGTTCGACGGCGGCATCGGCGAGTTCTGCACCTACCTGGCCAAGGACGCCCCGCTCGTCGACGTTCTGCGGCTGCGGGGCCGCGGCCACTTCACCGAGACCGTCCCCGTCCTGGACGACCAGGGCCACCTGACGCCCACCGACGTGGAACGCGACCTCGAGGTCGACATCGCGCTGCGCTGGGGCAGCGGCTACGACACCATCACCAAGTCGTTCGTCAACGTGATCGCCACTCCGAAGGGCGGCACGCACGTGCGGGGCTTCGACCGCGCCGTGCTGAAGGTCGTCAACGAGCAGCTCCGCGCCACCAAGCTGCTGAAGAACGGCGACGAGGACGTCCTGAAGGACGACGTGCTGGAGGGCCTCACCGCCGTGGTGACGGTCCGGCTGCCCGAGCCGCAGTTCGAGGGCCAGACCAAGGAGGTCCTCGGCACCTCCGCGGCCACCCGCATCGTCTCCCAGGTCGTCATGCGCGAGCTGCGGGAGATCTTCGAGAACCCGCCGCGCGGCCAGAAGCAGCCGCTGCGGGCCGTCCTGGAGAAGGTCGTCGGCGCGGCCAAGACCCGCATCGCCGCCCGCACCCAGCGCGACAACCAGCGCCGCAAGAACGCCCTGGAGAACTCAGCCCTCCCGGCCAAGCTCGTCGACTGCCGCACCGCCGACGACCGCAGCGAGCTGTTCATCGTCGAGGGCGACTCGGCCCTCGGCACCGCCAAGCTGGCCCGCGACTCGGAGTTCCAGGCGCTGCTGCCGATCCGCGGCAAGATCCTGAACGTGCAGAAGGCGTCCGTCGCCGACATGCTGAAGAACGCCGAGTGCGCCGCGATCATCCAGGTGATCGGCGCCGGCTCGGGCCGCACCTTCGACATCGACGCGTCCCGCTACGGGCGGATCATCCTGATGGCGGACGCGGACGTCGACGGCTCCCACATCCGCACCCTGCTGCTGACCCTGCTGTACCGCTACATGCGCCCGATGCTGGAGGAGGGACGCGTCTACACGGCCGTCCCGCCGCTGCACCGCATCGAGCTGGTCAAGCCGAAGAAGGGCCAGGAGAAGTACGTCTACTGCTACAGCGACGGCGAACTCACCCGCAAGCTGGTGGAGTTCGAGCGCAAGGGCCAGCGCTGGAAGGAGCCCGTCCAGCGTTACAAGGGCCTCGGTGAGATGGACGCCGATCAGCTCGCGGAGACCACCATGGACCCGCGCCACCGCATCCTGCGCCGCATCCGCATCGAGGACGCGGACGAGGCCGCCAAGGTCTTCGACCTGCTGATGGGCAGCGACGTGGCCCCGCGCCGCGCGTTCATCACCGCCGGCGCCTCCGAACTCGACGCCGAACGCATCGACGTGTGACCCCGCCGGGTGGACGCGGCGCGTCCACCCGGAGGTGGAGAACGTATGTCCAGCCGGACGCCGATCCCCGCGGAGCCGTCGGCTTCGTAGTGTCGGTGACCATGAACACCCTGGACACTGCGCCACCCGCCGCCGGAATGGTGGGCGTCATCTGCGCGGCGACCGTTCGCCCTTTCTTCTGCGGCGCGACGCCGGTCGTCTGGAACCTGGTCGCGCGGAAGATGGCCGTCCGGAGCATGGTCGTCGGATCACGGGCGCGGAGCCCGCATGGTCCCGCAGCGGTTGGCGTTCTACCGTGAAGTGCGGCCGCCCGTCGCCCGTGGAGCGGTACGCCACGGCGGTCATCGTCGGCGTCCTGCTGGCATGGGCGCTGTTCGCCTACGTGCGCGCCCTCTTCGACTCCGGGCATCCGCCGGCGCTGCACGGGCTCGGCCTGGGCATCGCCGTCCTGAACGTCGTCATGCTCGCCCTCCTGGTCGGGGGCATCCGTGTCGGCCGGACGGCGGAGTCACGGTGGCGGCCGGCATCGATCGTCCTGCTGGCGGGCGCCATCGCGGCCTCGGTGGCGTTCTACGGGATCGAGCCGGACTTCGCCGCGGCTTTGGTCATCGCCATGATCGCTCTGTGGGCGGTGTTCACCCGGCTGCCGCTGATCTGGGGATTCGCGGCGAGCGCCGCGACCATCGTCGCGGCGGCCGTCGTCGGAGAACTGTTCCGGGACGACGGCGCCGACCTCGGCCTGCTGATCGCCTTCATGGGCGTCACCCTGGGCGGCGCGGCGAGCCGCCGGGGCACCGCCGCGCAGGAGGCGACCCGCCGCGCGGAGGCCGCCAACGCCGTCCTCGCCGAACGGTCGCACATCGCACGGGAGATCCACGACATCCTGGCCCATTCCCTGTCGGCGCAGATCGTCCACCTGGAGGGTGCGAGGCTGCTGCTCTCCCGGGACGGCGACCGCGTGCAGGCCCTGGACCGGGTAGAGCGCGCGCGGAACCTCGCCCGCTCGGGCCTGGAGGAGACCAGACGCGCGCTGGCCGCGCTGCGTGGCGAAACCCCAGAACCCAAGGAGGTCATCGCCGAACTGGCCGAGGAGTTCTACGCCAGCACCGGCCGCCCATGCGACGTTCGGGTGACGGGTGTACCGCACGAACTGTCACCCCAGGCGGGACTCGCCGTCGTTCGCACAACGCAGGAGGCCCTGACGAACGTCCGCAAACACGCTCCCGGCGCGCGCGCACAAGTGACCCTGCGCTACTTGAACGACGAGGTCCAACTCGAAGTGACCGACAGCGGCGGCACGGAGACCATCGTGCAGCCGGACGGCGGCGGGTACGGCCTCGTGGGGATGCGCGAACGCGCCGAGTTGATCGATGGGATCCTCATGACCGGGCCGGACGGCACGGGATTCCGTGTATTCCTCAAAGTGCCGGTGTGACGGAAGACGGGACGCGGTGAGCGAGAAGACGAGGATCCTGGTCGTCGACGACCAGACCGTGGTGCGCGAGGGCCTGGTGCTCCTGCTCGAACTGCTGCCCGGCCTCGATGTGGCCGGGTCGTGCGGCGACGGGGAGCAGGCCGTGGCGATGGTCGCGGAGCTGAGACCCGACGTCGTCCTGATGGATCTGCGGATGCCGCGCGTGGACGGCGTGGAGGCGACGCGCCGGATCAAACAGGCCCATCCGGACGTCGAGGTCGTCGTCCTCACCACCTATGCCGACGACGAGTCGATCTTCGCGGCACTGCGCGCCGGGGCCCGCGGCTATCTCACCAAGGACGCCGGCGCCGACGAGATCGCCCGCGCCGTCGACGCCGTCCGCGGGGGAGCGGCCCAGCTCGACCCGGCCGTCCAGCGCCGCCTGGTCGAGGCGGTCGCGACGGACGAGCGTCCCCGCCGTCCCGCCCCCGCCCCCGGCGCCCTGCCCGACGGGCTCACCCGCCGCGAGGCCGAGGTGCTCGCCCTGATCGCGCAGGGACGCTCCAACACCGAGATCGCCGGTGACCTTTTCATCTCCGAGGCGACCGTGAAGACGCACATCAACAACCTGTTCGCCAAGGCGAACCTCCGCGACCGCGCCCAGGCCGTCACCTACGCCTTCAGGCACGGCCTGGCCGGCTGAACGACTCCGGCGTAACTCGGCCGGTGTTGTTCAAGCGGCGTGATTACCGCTGATGTAATTACACCGGCTCGTTTCCGGGCTTCCACTTGATCCCGCAGCCGAGACTCGGTGCGTGCGGCTCGGGGACGTCCTCGCCCGCGAGCACCAGGTCCAGCGCCGCCCTCAGCGAACTGCCGTCGGACGGCACGTCGTTCCTGGGACGCGCCCCATCGAACTCGCCCCTGTACGCGAGCTTGCGTTCCCCGTCGTACAGGAAGAAGTCCGGGGTGCAGGCGGCCTTGAACGCCCGTGCCGTCTCCTGGGACTCGTCCACCAGATACGGGAACCCGAACCCGGCGCGCTTGGCCTGCTCACGCAGATGGTCGGCGCCGTCGTCCGGATAGTTGGAGGTGTCGTTGCTGCACACGGCGACGGTGGCGAGTCCCCTGTCCGCGTACTCCGAGGTGAGGGCGCCGATACCGGTCTCGATGCGCCGGACGTACGGGCAGTGGTTGGACAAGAACACCACCAGCAGCGCGGAGGCCTCGGCGAAGTCCCCGTCGGACACGTTCTCGCCCTCGATGGACGGAAGCCGGAACGCGGGAACCGGTGAACCGAGCGGAACCATGAACGATGCGATCGCCATGGGTCCATCATCACGCATCACCAGACCAAGCGATCGCTTGCTAGTCTTCCTCCATGCCGACCCAGGATCACATGAAGCAGGCGCTTCAGACCTACGTCGACGCCTTCAACGCCGGCGACGCGCAGGCCATCATCGCCCTCTACGCCGCCGACGCGGTCGTCGAAGACCCGGTCGGCAACCCGCCGATCACCGGCCATGCCGCGATCGGGGAGTTCTACACGAACGCCATCGCCGGCGGTGCCAAGCTCTCCCTCGACGCGCCCATCCGCGGCTCCCACGGCGACCGGGCCGCCATGGCCTTCACCGTGGACGTCCCCGGCATGAAGATCCGCGCCATCGACGTGATGACCTTCGACTCCGACGGCAAGATCGCCCGCATGGAGGCCCACTGGGGCCCGGACGACATCGAGACGTGAACTCCCGCTGAGCGAGACGACGTGCTGTCGGCCGCCGGGCGACGTCCTGCAGAGTCGTGACGGACGGCCGACTCCCGACCGAAGGGACCGCAGCGTGGCCAACTGGAGTCATCGGTACGCGAGGATCAACGGTCTCGACGTTCACTATGTGGAGGAGGGAGAAGGGCCCCTCGTCGTCCTTCTCCACGGATTCCCGCACACCTGGTTCAGCTGGCGCCACCAGATCGGCCCGATCGCCGACGCCGGCTTCCGTGTGGTGGCCCCCGACATGCGCGGCATGGGCCAGACCACCGGCCCGAGCGATCACCGGGAATACAACGTGGACCGGATCGTGGCCGACCTCATCGGTCTGCTGGACCACCTCGGCGAGGAAAAGGCGATTTTCAGCGGCCTGGACTTCGGTCTCTTCTCGGCCTACGACCTCGCCCATCACCACCCGGGACGCGTCGCGGCGATCATCGCGCTGGAGAACCCGTTCTTCACACCGAGCAGGGAATCCCCCCTCACGCTGGCCGCCCGGCAGGCCGGGAGGCACTTCAATCACATCCACTACTTCAACGAACCCGGTGTCGCCGACCGCGACCTCGCCGCGGCACCCCGCGAGTTCTTGCGCAAGCTGTTCTACGCGCTCTCCAGCGACTACCACTATCTCGACGTCTGGAAGCAGCCGCCGGGCACGTCCTATATCGATGCCCTCCCGGAAACGCCGCCCCTTCCGTGGACATGGCTGACGGACGCCGAACTGGAGCTCTATGTGGCCGACTACAGCCGCAGCGGCTTCACCGGCGGCCTGAACTGGTACCGGGCCATGGACCTCTCCTGGGAGTACCGCAAGTCGTACGGAGACGAGAAGAACCCCGTGCCGTACTTCTTCATCGGAAGCGAGCAGGACGCCGACCTGGAGGGCTGGCACGGCGCCGATCCGCTGACCAAACTGGCGGAGCACCACGCCGACGTGCGTGAAGTGCGGATGATCAAGAACGCTGGTCACATGATGCAGATGGAAAAGCCCGGCGAGACCACCAGGACGATGCTGGAATTCCTCCAGGAGGGCAAATGGGCCTGACCGAAGACCGGGTGGCGGTGGTCACCGGCGCCAGCCGCGGCGCGGGAAAGGGCATAGCCCTGGCCCTGGGGGAGGCCGGCACCACGGTCTACGTGACCGGCCGCACACGCTCGACAAGCGACAGCGGGCTCCCTGGCACGGTGTTCGAAACGGCACAGGAGATAGACAAGCGAGGCGGCACCGGAATCCCGGTGATATGCGACCACTCACGGGACGAACAGGTGGCGGCCCTGTTCGAGCAGGTCGAGCGTGAGCACGGCGCCCTGGACGTCCTCGTGAACAACGCGTTCACGATTCCCTCGGACCTGCCCAAGAAGGGGCCTTTCTGGGAGAAGTCGCTGGCGCTCCAGGACATGTTCGACGTGGGAATGCGCTCCGCATACGTGGCCAGCTACTACGCAGCCCGGCTACTCATCAAGAACAGCGCCGGCCTGGTCGTCAACACCTCATCATTCGGCGGCCGCTGCTACATGCACGGCCCCGCCTACGGCGCCGGCAAGGCCGCCGTGGACAAAATGGCCCACGACATGGCCGTGGATTTAAAGCCCTACAACGTGGCCGTCATCTCGCTCTGGATGGGCCTCCTGAAGACCGAGCGAACCAAGGCCCTGTTCGAAGGCGCCCCCGACCGCTACAAGTCCTTCGCAGCAGGCGCGGAGTCCCCGGAGTTCACCGGCCGCCTGATCGATGCCCTCGCCCGCGACCCGAAACTGATGGAGCGAAGCGGCCAAGTCCTCATCGGAGCCGAGCTGGGCGAAGAGCTGGGCGTCCTGGACGTCGACGGCACCCGCCCCCACTCCCACCGCGAAACTCTGGGCGCCCCACCGACCTTCAACAAGGCCATCATCCAATAACCGACAACGGACGATGCGCACTTCCCAGGTGGCGATCAGAATTCACGTCGACTCTTCAGGCATTGGCGTCGTAGGCCCGGCCCAGCAGGCCGGCGAACGAGGCTTCTCCGCCGTGGGAACAGGGTAGCGAGCCGAAGCCGCGGCGGCCTTCCGCGGTGGTCAGCTGTCGCAGGCGGTGCCGTCGCCGTCGCGGTCCAGGTCGTAGATGTCGGAGCCGACTACGCGGACTGGGCCCTGTACGTAGGCCGGGCCGTTGCCGCTTCCGCCGGCGCAGTCGACGTCGCTGGCGATGGGCACGCAGGCGCCGCTGTAGTTCTCGTCGCATCGCCGGGCCTGCTTGGTGCCGACCGCGATGATCCGGGTCACCGGTTTTCTCGTGACCGTCTCACGCAGCAGCTTTCTGTCTGTTTCCGTGCCATCGGTGTAGGTGACCTCGTAGGTGAGGGTCATGACGCCGGCGACGCCGCGTCTCTTCACCTTTGTGGTGCCCTGGGCGAGGGTGGGGTCGTTCACCCTTGACGTCTTGTACGGGATCTTGCGCGTCTTCGTGACCCTGCGTTGTTCGACCGACGGGGTGGGCGTGGGCACCGCGCTGGTCGTGGGAGGTGCGCTCGCCGTGGAAGGTGTCGCGCTCGCCGGTGCATTGGCAGCCGCCGGTTCGGCCTGCTCAGCGCAAGCGCCGAGGGTGAGTAATGTGCTCATCGCCGCAATGGCCAGGACGAGGTGTCGCATGATTTCCCCCTAAGTAGGGACAAATCATCTTGCGGTCATCTGGCCGGGGCAATCGTGGGAAATACGGAAGAGGACGAGTGGCCGGGGTCGGCCGAGGAGTAGTGAATGGGTCCCGGACCGCTGGGGTGCGGCCCGGGACCAATTGATCATTCCTCGGTCGTGTCCTCTTCCGGGGGCTCGCCTATGGGGCCGCTTATGGCCACGATGGGCTTGTCGAGTTTTTCGCCGGAGCCGTCGCGGCGGCCCATGCTCACGTTGAGCATGGCCGGTTTGCCGTTGGCGGCCGAGGCGCGGAGGGGTGTCGGGGCCGCCCAGGCTTGGAGGAGGACGTCCTCGCCCTTGAGGAAGCGGTGGGCGCGGACGCCGCCGGTCGCGCGGCCCTTGGACGGGAAGTCGGCGAAGTCGGCGAGTTTGATCGCGCCGGTCTGGGTGCCGGGCAGGGCCGAGGACGCGCCCGAGATCGTGATCACGCGGGCTTCGCGGGCGGGGTCTATGGCGCCGAACCACAGGACGCGGGCGTCCGCGCCGAGTTTGATGCCCGCCATTCCGCCGGCGGTGCGGCCCTGGGGACGGACGTTCGAGGCGGCGAAGTGCAGGAGTTGCGCGTCGGTGGTGATGAAGACGACGTGCTGGTCTTCGGAGAGCAGCTGGACGGCCCCGATGACGCGGTCGTCGTCCTTGAGGGTGATGACCTCGAACTCGTCGCGGTTGGCCGGGAAGTCGGGGACCACCCGTTTGACCACGCCCTGGGCCGTGCCCAGGGCCAGGCCGCCGCCCTCTTCGGAGACGGCGGCTATGGCTACGACCGTTTCGTCCGGTTCGAGGTCGACGTATTCGGCGACCGGGGCGCCGCCCGCGAGGGACGGGGGCGTGGAGGTGGAGGGCAGGGTCGGCAGGTCGATGACCTCGATGCGGATCATCCGGCCCAGGGAGGTCACCGCGCCGACCTGGCCCCGGGCCGTGGCGGGGACGACCGAGGTCAGCACGTCGTGATTCGAGCGGGGGCCGCTGTCCGGAAGCGGGGACCCGTCGTGCGTGCGGGCCATGAGGCCGGTCGACGACAGCAGGACCGTGCAGGGGTCGTCGGCGACCTGCAGCGGGACGGCCGTCGCGGCGGTCTGGCCGGAGGATTCGAGGAGGATCGTCCGGCGCGGCGTGGAGAACTCCTTGGCGACCTCGCCGAGTTCCTTGGAGACGACGCCGCGGAGCTTCTTCTCCGACTCGAGGATCGCGGTCAGCCTGGCGATCTCCTTGGCGAGCTGCTCCTTCTCCTTCTCCAGTTCCAGCCGGTCGTAGCGGGTGAGGCGGCGGAGCGGGGTGTCCAGGATGTACTGCGCCTGGATCTCGGAGAGCTCGAAGATCTGCATGAGGCGCTGCTTGGCCTGGGCGGCGTCGTCGCTCTGCCGGATGACCTGGATGACCTCGTCGATGTTGAGCAGGGCGACGAGGAGGCCGTCCACGAGGTGGAGGCGGTCCTCGCGCTTCTTGCGGCGGAACATCGAGCGGCGGCGGACGACGTCGATGCGGTGGTCGACGTAGACCTGCAGCATGTCGCGGAGGCCGAGGGTGCGGGGCTGGCCGTCGACGAGGGCGACGTTGTTGATGCCGAACGTCTCCTCCATCGGGGTGAGCCGGTAGAGGTCGGCCAGGACGGCCTCGGGGTTGAAGCCGTTCTTGATCTCGATGACCAGGCGGAGGCCGACATTGCGGTCGGTGAGGTCCTTCAGGTCGGAGATCCCCTGGATCTTCTTGGCGTTGACCAGTTCCTTGATCTTGGCTTTGACGCGCTCCGGGCCGACGGCGTAGGGGAGTTCGCTGACGACGATGCCCTTGCGGCGGGCCGTGACGTTCTCGATGGACGTGGTGGCGCGGGTGCGGAACGTGCCCCGGCCCCCCTCGTAGGCGTCGCGGATGCCGTCCAGGCCGACGATCTTGCCGCCGGTGGGCAGGTCGGGCCCGGGGACGAAGCGCATCAGGTCTTCGAGGGACGCGTCGGGGTTGTCGATCAGGTGCCGGGCCGCGGCGATGACCTCGCCGAGGTTGTGCGGCGCCATGTTCGTGGCCATCCCGACCGCGATCCCGGACGCGCCGTTGACCAGCAGGTTCGGGAACGCGGCGGGCAGGACCTCCGGTTCGGTCTCCTGCCCGTCGTAGTTGGGGCGGAAGTCGACCGTGTCCTCGTCGATGGAGGCGACCATGAGCATCGCCGCGCGGGACAGCCGGGCCTCGGTGTACCGCATGGCGGCGGGCATGTCGTCGCCGCCGAGCGAGCCGAAGTTGCCGTGCCCGTCGACCAGCGGCATCCGCATCGCCCACGACTGCGCCATCCGCACCATCGCGTCGTAGATGGCGCTGTCGCCGTGCGGGTGCAGCTTGCCCATGACCTCGCCGACGACGCGGGCGCATTTGACGTGCCCGCGGTCGGGGCGGAGCCCCATCTCGTTCATCGAGTACAGGATCCGGCGCTGGACGGGCTTCATCCCGTCGCGCGCGTCTGGAAGCGCCCGCTGGTAGATGACCGAGTAGGCGTACTCGAGGAAGCTGCCGCGCATCTCGTCGGAGACATCGACGTCGACGATGTTCTCTTCGAAGTCCGGCGGTGGAGGGGCTGGGGATCCGCGTCGTGCCATGCCCCACATTGTGGCCGGTCCCAAGGACAACTTGTGCCCGCCCCACCGGGTGTGGCGTCCGACATGGCGGATCGATGTCGTTCCGTCACCTCCGCGGACCTGGCAGAGTGAGCAATGCCGGCCGAACGAAGTTCGTCATGTGAATGGTGGCGGGTGGAGCCGGCGGACGGTGGTTTCGATCCCGCAGGCGGAGGTTCAATTGGGCGCGCTGGCCGACCACCAGAACTCGATCTATCTGCAGGGGCTCGGCGACGTCGTCCCCGCCCTGCCCACGGACCTGACGAAGCTGGAGGGTCTCGCCGAGCGGTCGCTGTCGGCGCAGGCGTTCGGCTATGTGGCTGGGTCGGCGGGCAGCGAGTCGACCGCGCGGGCGAACCGGGCGGCGTTCGAGCGGTGGCGGATCGTCCCGAGGATGCTCAGGGACGTGGCCGACCGCGACCTGTCGGTGGAGGTTCTGGGCACCGCGATGCCGTCCCCGGTCCTGCTCGCGCCCATCGGCGTGCAGTCGATCTTCCATCCGGACGGTGAGCTGGCCGTCGCGCGGGCGGCGGCGGCCGAGGGCCTGCCGATGGTGCTGAGCACGGCGTCGTCGTACACCATCGAGGACGTGGCGGAGGCGAACGGCGGCGGGCCCCGCTGGTATCAGCTGTACTGGCCGAAGGACCGCGATCTCGCCGTCAGTTTCCTGGAGCGGGCGAAGGCGGCGGGTTACACGGCGCTCGTCGTCACTCTGGACACGTTCACGCTGGCGTGGCGTCCACGTGACCTCGACCAGGCGTATCTGCCGTTCCTGCGCGGTATCGGGGTCGCCAACTATTTCAGCGACCCGGTCTTCCAGAAGGCGGTCGGCGGGCCCGTCACCGACGCCAACCGTGACATGGCGATCCTGCACTGGGTCGCGAACTTCGGTAACCCTCGCCTGACCTGGGACGACCTGATCTTCCTGCGGGACCACTGGGACGGGCCCATCGCGCTCAAGGGCATCCAGCATCCCGACGACGCACGCCAGGCCGTGGACGCCGGCATGGACGGCGTCATCGTCTCCAACCATGGTGGACGCCAGGTGGACGGGGCCATCGCCTCGCTGGACGCGCTGCCCGGTGTGGTCGACGCCGTCCGCGACCAGGCGGCCGTGCTCTTCGACAGCGGAATCCGCACGGGAGCGGACGTCGCCAAGGCCATCGCTCTCGGCGCCAAGGCGGTGCTGGTCGCGCGCCCGTACGCGTACGGGCTGGCGCTGGGCGGTCAGGCGGGCGTCCAGCACGTCCTGCGGTGCCTCCAGGCCGAACTGGAACTGACCATGGCCCTCGCGGGCGTCAGCCGGCCGGGCGAGCTGAATCCGGAGACGCTTGTGCGGACGTGACCGTACCCGCGCGCATTCCGGGTAGGGGAGTGCGCATGCGCTGGCCCGATCACGTCATCTGGTGGCACGTCTATCCCCTCGGATTCGTCGGGGCGGTACCGGACGGGACGTCGGCGAAGCCTCGGCTGGGGCGGCTCGACGGCTGGCTCGACCATCTCGTCGGGCTCGGCTGCAACGGGATCGCGCTCGGTCCGGTGTTCGCGTCGGAAACCCATGGCTATGACACCGTCGACCACTATCGCGTCGATCCCAGGCTCGGCGGCGAGGACGACCTGCAACGACTCATCGACGAGGCGTCGCAGAAGGGGATCCGTGTCCTGTTCGATGGCGTCTTCAACCATGTCGGACGGAGCTTCGCGCCGTTCGCCGACGTCGCCGCCAGGGGCGAAGGGTCCCCGTACAGGAAGTGGTTCCACCCCGGGCTGCAGACGTTCGAGGGGCACGACCGTCTCGTCACCCTGAACCATGCCGAACCCGAGGTCGCCGACTACGTCACCGATGTCATGACCCACTGGCTGGAGCGCGGCATAGACGGTTGGCGTCTCGACGCCGCCTACGCAGTCCCGCCGGAGTTCTGGCGGACGGTCATAGACCGCGTCCGCGCGCGCTTCCCCGAAGCCTGGTTCGTCGGCGAGGTCATCCACGGCGACTACGCGAACGTGGTGGAACAGTCCGGATTCGACTCGGTCACCCAGTACGAACTCTGGAAGGCGATCTGGAGCTCCCTGAACGATCACAACTTCTTCGAACTGGCCCACGCCCTGGGCCGGCACGACGGGATGCTCGAAACGTTCACGCCGCTGACGTTCCTGGGCAACCACGACGTGACCCGCATAGCGAGCCGCCTGGACGACGAGCGACAGACCGCCCATGCGCTCGTCGTCCTGCTGACCATCGGCGGAGTCCCGTCCATCTACGCCGGGGACGAGTTCGGATTCCACGGCGTCAAGGAGGAACGGGAGGGCGGCGACGACGCCATACGGCCCGCCTTCCCTGCAAGGCCGGAAGAGACGCCTGGCCATGGCGAGAGCCTTCACAGGCTCCATCAAGAGCTGATCGGCCTGAGAAGGCGTCATCCATGGCTGGTCCACGCTCACACCACAGTGGACACCTTGACCAATACGGCACTCTCCTACACAGTGGGCCACGGCACAGAGCGGCTCGCGGTCGTCCTGAACCTGGACGAAGAGCCCGCCAGGGTGGACCTGCCCGACGCCGACTGGACGTGCGTAGCCGGTGAGGCCGCCTTCTCGGAGAAAGGCGTCACCGTCCCCCCGGCCGGATGGGCGATCGCCGAACCATGACATTCGTCATGGGGCACCCCTGCGATCCTCACGGCCGTTTCCTGATGCCTGTGACTGCACGTCCGCGCCGGGCCCGGCGAGCATGGATGTCATGAAGGCACCCGTGATCGAGGTACGCGACCTGGACCTGAACGAGTCCGTGCGGAACGTCTCGTTCACCGTGGCCGAAGGGGAGGTCTACGCGCTGCTCGGGCGCCACGGGTCGGGCAAGACGACCCTGCTGGAGATCCTCGCGGGCCTGCGGCGTCCGGCCGGCGGGTCGGTCCGCCTCCGCGGCGCCGACCCCTACACCGACCGTGACGCCGCGCGGGCCGGGGCCGTCTGGCGCGACGGCGGACTGTTCCCGGGCCTGACCGTCGCCGAGATCGTCGACACGTGGCGGCGCTGGACGCTCGACCCGCTCACCCGCGTCGAGGCCCTGCGCCTCGCCCGTCTCACGGACCTCGCCGACGTCGCGTTCGAGCGGCTGACGGCGGGACAGCGGCGCATGCTCGACCTGGCGCTGGCCCTCGTCGGACGGTCGGACGTGCTCTTCCTCGACGAGCCCACCGCCGGGCTCGACGAGGCGGACGCCCGCGAGGCGTGGTCGGTCCTGCTGATGCTGGCCGCGCACGGGGTCAGCGTGGTGCTCACGACCCGCGACCCGCGCGAGGCGTGCCGGGCCGACCGCGTCGGGATCCTGGACGACGGCCGCCTGCGGATCCGGGACGACGCCGCCGGCCGCGCCGCCGCCCGCCTCCACGCCGCCTGACCGCCGCGCGCCCCCCTTGACGGCCGCATACGCTGGGCGCGTGCAGCCCAGCATCCCGCGTCCCACCGTCATCGCCGCGATCCTCGTGGGAATGACGATGATGACGCTGTCCGGGCTCCTGCTGCCCGCACTCTGGTACGAAATGTTCGACCGGCAGGACGCCGGACGGCTGATCCTCGCCCTCACCGGCGTCGCCGCCGTCTTCGCCCTGTACGCCCGGCTCCTGTGGCAGAACCTGATGCGCCGCACCGCGCCGGGCCACCGGTTCGGGCTCGCGGCGATCGCGCTGATCTGCTGGGCGATGCCGCCGCTGCTCGGCACCGGCCAGGGCTGGGGCAACACGCTCCTGGTCCCGGCGGGGCTGATCGCCGTCGTCCTGCCCGTCCGCGAGGCGGTCGTGGCGACGGCGGCGGCGACCGTCCTGACCCCCGTCTACGGCGTGATGCTGGAGCTGCCCGCGCTGACCGTCCTGTACGAGGTGGCCGCCATACCGCTCGCCGCCTTCTCCGGATACGTCACGGTCTGGCTGTTCCACGTCGTCCAGGAACTCCGGGAGGCCCGCGCCGAGCTGGCCCGGTCGGCGGTGGGGGAGGAGCGGCTCCGCTTCGCCCGCGACCTGCACGACGTCCTCGGCCACAGCCTCCAGGCGGTCGCGCTGCGCGCCGAGGTCGCCGAGCGGTTCCTGGAACGCGACGACGGGCGCGTCCGCAAGGAGCTGACCGAGATCCAGACGATGGCGCGGGACGCGGTCCGGGACGTGCGCGAGGTCGTCCGCGGCTACCGGGCCACGTCCCTGCGGACCGAGCTGGACGGCATGTCGGCCGTGCTGCGCGCCGCCGGGCTCCGCTGCGAGCGCCCCGAGGTGTCGCCGGCGCTGCCCGCCCATGTGCACGAGCCGCTCGGCTGGGTCGCCCGCGAGGCCGCCACCAACGTGCTGCGCCACTCCAGCGCCACCTGGTGCGAGATCACCGTCCGGGCGGGCGCCCACCGCATCCGCATCGAGATCGTCAACGACGGCGCCGCGCGCCGCACCGCCGGGGACGCCGGCAGCGGCCTGGCGGGCCTCGCCGAGCGGATCACCGCGGCTGGCGGCGAGTTCACCGCCGGCCCGGTCGGCGACGGGACGTTCCGGGTGACGGCCGCCGTCCCCGTGGTGCCCGTCCCGGCGGAGGGAGAGGCATGATCCGCGTGCTGCTGGCCGACGACCACCTGCTGATCAGGGAGGCGCTCGTCCTGCTGCTGGAGACCGAGGACGGCATCGAGGTCGCCGCCGACGTCGGCCGCGGCGACGAGGCCGTCGACCGGGCGCTCGCCCTCAAGCCGGACGTGGCCGTCCTCGACATCGACATGCCCGGGCTGGACGGCCTCGCCGCCGCCGAACGGCTCTCCCGCGACCTGCCCGGCTGCCGCCTCGTGATCGTGACCGCGCACGGCCGTCCCGGCAACCTGCGCCGCGCGATGGCCGCCGGCGTCCGCGGCTTCCTCGGCAAGGACGCTCCCGGCGCGCGGCTCGCCCAGGTGATCCGGCAGGTCGCCGCCGGCGCCCGGTACATCGACCCGCAGCTCGCCGCCGACGCCCTCGCCGCCGAGGAATGCCCCCTCACCCCCCGCGAGCTCGACACGCTGCGCGCCGCCGCCGACGGCGCCCCGGTCTCCCGCATCGCCCGCGGCCTGGGCCTGTCGGAGGGGACCGTCCGCAACTACCTGTCGTCGGCCGTCACCAAACTCGGCGCCGACAACCGCCACGCCGCCGCCCGGGCCGCCCGCGACCGCGGCTGGATCTAGCGGCGGGCGAGGACGAGGCTGCCGCGTTTCGTGACGGGCAGGGGTGTGCGGAGGCGGCCGGCGGCCTCGGCGGCCTCGGCGCGGGGCACGCGGCGCGCGATCAGGTAGTCGCGGACGGCGTCGCGGTCGGGGAGCGTGATCAGCGGCGCGTCCCAGCGCTCCACCTCGACCTCGCCGAAGACCTCGCAGACGCGGTCGGGGGCCTCCTCGGCGTCGAACGGGGTGGGTTCGGGACGCCAGAGGGGCGCGAGTTCCGGGCTGTCGTTCCGGCAGATCGCCGAGGCGAGCAGCAGCCCACCGGGGGCCAGGACGCGGTGGGCCTCGCGGAGCGCGAGCCGGGGATCGTCCAGGTGGTAGAGCATGTTCACGGCCACGGCGGCGTCGAACGTCCCGTCCCGGAACGGCAGCCGCCGCGCGTCGGCCCGCACGCGCGGCCCAGGATGGGCGCGCAGGAGGGCGGCGGACGCGTCCAGGCCCACCAGCCGGAACGGCGGCCTGTGGGGGAGGGCGTCGCTGAGGGCGCCCTCCCCGCAGCCGATGTCCAGGACGCGTGAGGGCCCGGCGGCCAGGAGCTTCGAGGCGACGTGGTCGTGCAGGCTCCGCGCCCCGATCAGGTACTTCCGGGTGACCCTGCTGGCGAGGCGGAAGCGCTCCGGGTCGGAGTCGTAGTCGGGCGTGAGGGCCATGGACTGAGTCTGCCCGGTGGGCCGCCCCGGAAAGCGTCGTCAGGCGGTGGCGCCGCCGTCGACGACCAGGTCGTGGCCGGCCACGTGGGACGCGGCGTCCGAGGCCAGCCACAGGATGCCCGCGGCGACCTCGGACGTCTCCGCCACACGCCCGGACGGGGCCGCGGTGCGCATCCGCTCCGCGCGCTCTTCCCTGCTCTCGCCGGGCAGGAGCGACATCGGCGTGTCGCTGGCCCCCGGGCTGACGGCGTTGACGCGGACGCCGTCGGCGAGGTGGTCGAGGGCGGCGGTGCGCGTCAGGACGCCGACCCCGGCCTTGGACGCCGCGTACGCCGCGAGGGAGGGAAGGCGGCCGTGCGTGCCGATGTTGGACGAGACGTTGACGATCGCCCCGCCGCCGTGGCCGCGCATGTGGGCGATCTCGTGCTTCATCGACAGGAACACGCCCGTGAGGTTGACCGCGAGGACCTCGTCCCAGGCGGCGGCGTCGATGTCGGCGACGGGGCCGACCGCGCCGAGCACGCCGGCGTTGTTGACCGCGACGTGGAGGCCGCCGTGGCGCGCCACCACGGTCTCGACCATCCGGGCCGCGGACGAGGCGTCGGTCACGTCGGCGACGACGTGGTCGGCCCGGTCCGAGCCGATCTCCTTGACGGCGTCGGTCAGCGCGGTCTGGTCCCGTCCGGCGAGGACGACCGTGGCGCCTTCGCGGGCGAAGGCGTGCGCGGTGGCGCGGCCGATTCCGCCCGCGCCACCGGTGATGAGGGCGATCTTGCCGTCGAAGATCATGGTTCGTCTCTCCAGTATCTAGATCGATTGTTCTTGAATTTGGGCCGTAGAGAGCCCCGCCGGACGGGCGGGGCGGGGAACGGTCAGTCGAAGAGGGTCAGCGCCTGGCGCGTCGCGTCCCTCAGCCGGTTGTCGTCGGCGGGGCCGCGGCCCAGGACCCGCATGCCCTGGAAGAGGACGAGCAGGAGGCGGGCCAGCCCCCGCGGGTCCTTGTCCGGGGTCAGCTCGCCCTGGGCTTGGGCACGGGTCAAAGCAGAGGTGAGGGACGCCTCCAGGAAGCTCCAGCTCGCCTCGACCAGGCGGGCCGCCTCGGTGTCCGCGGGGGCGAGCTCGACCGCCGTGTTGACCACCATGCAGCCGCGCCGCGGCCGGTCGTGCGCCGCCTCCGCCGCATAGCGCTCGATCAGCGCCCGCAATGCCGGCAGGACGGGCCCGGGCTGTGACAGCGCCTCGGCGATCTTCGGGTCGGTGGACCGGAGATAGCGGTCGAGCGCCTTGATGTACAGCTCGTGCTTGCCGCCGAACGTCGCGTAGATGCTGGCGCGGGCGACGCCGAGATGCGCCACGAGATCGGCCATGGAGGTCGCCTCGTACCCGCGCTCCCAGAACAGCTCGAGCGCACGCTGCAGCGCGGCGTCCGGGTCGAACTCCTTCGTCCGTGCCATGGAAAGGACCTTAGACCGTTCCAGAACGAACGGTCAAATATCGGCGCGCTCGGGCCGTGCCGGGACGACCGGGCGGTCGAGGTCCAGGGCGTCCAGCACCGAACCGTCCGTGGCGAGCGCCTCGATGACCGGTCCCCGCCGGGCGCCCCACACCACGGCGACATGCCCGTGCGCGGGGACGTCCAGGATCCGCTTGCCGACCCGGATCCGCGCGACCTCCGCCGACGCCCGCAGGCGCGCCTCGTTCACCCACTTGGCGCCCCACGGCAGCAGACGGTTGGAGTTGCGGACCATCCGGCCCGACCCGTACTTCAGCAGGTGCCGCCCCATCTCGCCGGACGAGCGCCGGGCGAGGGGCTCGTCGGGGGCCGAGCCGCCGGCGCCGCCCAGTTCCCTCCACTCGCCGTCGCGGCGGTGGAACGTCCAGCCCTCGATGAACGCGGCGGCGGTTTCGTCCAACTGGTGTAGGAACGTGACAACGGCGACGTCGCCGTCCATGTCGAGCCCCAGGGGAAGGAAGTCCCGTCCTGCCTCGAAGGCGGCGGGAGCGGGGACGGGCATGCCGTCCTGGAGGAGCCGCAGGCACTCCTCGTGCACCTCGTGGTCGTTCATGTTCGGGGACCTCTGATCGTGCAGGCAGGGCAAAGGGCCCCCGCAAGAGGGCCCCGAGTTCGATTCACTCTAGAGGTCCGGCTCGTCTGGTTTCACCCGTCTGAGGTACCTCCGTCAATGCTTTGCCACACGTCCGTCACCTGGCCGTTACACGCGTCCGCGACCAGGTCAGCGCATGCCGGTACCGGTGCCCGCGAGATCACCTTCGGTGATCGGCGGCCCCGCCGGCCGGTGCGCGGCGGAACCCCGTGATGATCGGGAAAACGTCCGCGTTCTGTCGTCCGCACCTGATAGGACTCTTCCTCTACAGGTTCGCGAAGAGGACTCATGGACATCTATCAGCATCTTGAGGGGTCCGCCGGCCGGCCTCTCGAGGGGTACGCCGGGTTGCCGGTGTTCCGGTTCGACGAGGAGACGGGGCCGGACGACGAACTCCCTCCCGCGGCCGGGACGGCCTGGTACGTCGGGGCACCCGACGGCGGAAATTCGTTCGGCGACGTCTTCGCGCGGTTCCTGCGGGCGGTCGACACCACCGAGATCACAGCGCTGATCATCGGTTACTGGGATGATTTCGACCCGGTCAAGCCGCTGACGGAGGCCGCCGCGTCCTTCCCGAAGCTGCGAGCGCTGTTCCTCGGCGACATCGTCTACGAGGAGCAGATGATCTCGGTGATCGAGCATTCGGACATCTCGCCGCTGTTCACCGCGTTCCCCGGCCTGGAGCGGTTCGAGGTCCGCGGTGCGGCGGATCTGGTGCTCGCCCCGATCAAGAGCGAGCGCCTGAAGGTGCTGCGGTTCGAATCGGGCGGGCTGCCCGCCCGGATCGTCCGGGCCGTGGGGGCGAGCGAGCTGCCGAACCTGACGCACCTCGACCTGTGGCTCGGGAGCGAATGGTACGGCGGCGACGCGACCATGGCCGACCTCGCTCCGGTGCTCGGTGGCGAGCGGCTGCCCGCGCTGCGTCATCTCGGCCTGGAGGACTCCGAGACCCAGGACGAGGTCGCGGCGGCGGTCGCGGGCGCGCCGATCGTGGCGCGGCTGGAATCGCTGAGCCTGGCCATGGGCACCCTCACCGACCGGGGCGCCGAGGCGCTGCTGTCCGGCCAGCCGCTCACCCACCTGCGCAAGCTCGACCTGCACCACCACTACCTGTCCGACGCGATGGTCGAGCGGGTCAAGGCGGCTCTTCCCGGCGTCGAGGTCGACCTGAGTGAACAGGACGAACCCAACGCCGAGTGGTTGTTCGCGGCCGTGACGGAGTGATGAGGGTCGCGCAACTCTGTGCACCTTCCCTGATAGGACATGATGTCGGCCATTTCGCGAAAGGGGCTCGATGGGCGTCTATGAGCATCTAGAGGAGTACGCCGGCCTGCCGGTGTTCCGGTTCAACGAGGAGACGGGGCCGGACGACGAACTCCCTCCCGCCGCCGAGACGGCCTGGTACGTCGGGTCGTCCTTCGACGAGGAGCCGTTCGACGACGTCTTCGCACGGTTCGTCGAGGCGGTCGACACCGCCGAGGTCACGGCGTTGATCATCGGCTACTGGGGCGCCTCCTACGACGCCGGCGCGGCCGACCCGGCGGCGCTGCTGTCGAAGGCCGCCGCCTCCTTCCCGAAGCTCACGTCCCTGTTCCTCGGCGACATCACCGGAGAGGAGTCGGAGATCTCCTGGATCGAGCATTCCGACATCTCTCCGCTGTTCGCCGCGTTCCCCGGCCTGGAGCGGTTCGAGGTCCGCGGTGCGGCGAGTCTGGTGCTCGCCCCGGTCAAGAGCGAGCGCCTGAAGGTGCTGCGGTTCGAGTCGGGCGGGCTTCCGGCGGGGGTGGTCCGGTCCGTGGGCGCCGGCGATCTGCCGAATCTGAGGCATCTCGACCTGTGGCTCGGGGTCGGGGATTACGGCGGTGACGCGACGGTCGCCGACCTGGGGCCGATCTTGTCCGGGGAGCGGCTGCCCGCGCTGCGCCACCTCGGCCTGGAGGACTCGGAGATCCAGGACGAGATCGCCGCGGCGGTCGCGGGCGCGCCGGTCGTGGCGCGGCTGGAGTCGCTGAGCCTGGCCATGGGGACTCTCACCGACCGCGGTGCGGAGGCGCTGCTGTCCGGTCAGCCGCTCACGCACCTGCGCAAGCTCGACCTGCACTACCACTACCTGTCCGACCCGATGATCGAACGGGTGCAGGCGGCGCTCCCCGGCGTCGAGGTCGACCTGGGCGAACAGCAAGAGCCGGAGGATGACTGGTTCATCGCAGCGGTGACGGAATGATGCCGGAAACCGGGGCGGTCCGCCGTCCGTCCCTGCCAGGACATCGCGTCGACGATCTTGCGAAAGGGACCCATGGGCGTTCAACAGCGTCTTGAGGAATATGCCGGCCTGCCGGTGTTCAGGTTCAACCACGAGACGGGGGCCGACGACGAGCTCCCGCCCGCGGCCGAGGTCGCCTGGCACGTCGGGACGGACTTCGACGAGGAACCGTTCAGCGACGTCTTCGCGCGGTTCCTCCGGGCGGTCGACACCCATGGGATCACGGCGCTGATCATCGGCCACTGGGGCGGTGACTACGACACGCACACCTCCGACCCGGTCGCACTGCTGGTGGAGGCCGCCGGGTCCTTCCCGAGCGTGCGGTCGCTGTTCGTCGGCGACGTCACCTGGGAGGAGGCGGAGATCTCCTGGATCGAGCACTCCGACATCTCGCCCCTGCTGGCCGCGTTCCCCGACCTGGAGAGCCTCGGGGTTCGCGGAGCACAGGGTCTCGCGCTCGATCCGATCAAGAGCGAGATTCTGAAGGTGCTGCGTTTCGAGTCGGGGGGCCTGCCCGCGCGGGTCGTCCATGCCGTGGGTGCGAGCGAGCTGCCGAACCTGGAGCGACTGGATCTGTGGCTCGGTGTGGAGGACTACGGCGGCGATACGACGGTGGCCGATCTCGGGCCGATCCTGTCCGGGGAGCGGCTGCCCGCGCTGCGTCACCTGGGCCTAGAGGACTCCGAGATCCAGGACGAGGTCGCGGCGGCGGTCGCGGGCGCGCCGGTCGTGGCGCGGCTGGAGTCGCTGAGCCTGGCGATGGGCATGCTCACCGACGAGGGCGCGGAGGCGCTGCTGTCCGGTCAGCCGCTCACGCACCTGCGCAAGCTGGATCTGCATCACCATTTCCTGTCCGGCGCGATGATGGAGCGTGTGAGGGCGGCGCTTCCCGGCATCGAGGTCGATCTGCGCGAGCAGAAAGAGCCGGGAGGTCATGAGTTTCACCCTGCGGTGACGGAATGACACGGGAGGCGGGATGGTCCGCCGTCCGTCCGGAACGCCGCCACCGGGCCGGGCGGGCGGCATGAACGCAGGGCCGCAATGACGTTCGTCGTGGTCGGGACACCCGGCGACCGGCGTCCCGAACTGTTCGCGGCGGCGTGCCGGTCGTCCGGGCTGCCCGCGCCGCGTCTTGTGCCCTGGACGGACGTACTGCGCGGCGCAGAGATCGTCCTTGAGCCGGGGGAGCTGCTCCGGATCGACTCGCCGGGCGAGGACCGTGAGGCGGACGCGCTGCTGCGCGGCGCCGGCCACCCCGCCCGCGTGGGCGGCGGCGCACGCTGGTACCGGACGTTCACGGCGGCGCTGCGACGTCTGGCGGCCGTGGCCTCGGCCTCCGGGGCGCGGCTCCTCGGCGACACCGAGGAGATCGGGATCATGTTCGACAAGCGGCTCTCGCATGCGCGGATGCTGGCGGCGGGCGTCCCCGTCCCGCCCGCGCTGCCAGATGTCGATGGCTATACGGTGCTTCGTGCGCGGATGGACGAAGCGAGGGAGCGGCGGGTGTTCGTCAAGCCGGCGCACGGCTCGTCCGCGTCCGGGGTCGTCGCCCTGCAGACCGCACCCGGCCGGGTGAGGGCCGTCACGTCGGCCGTGAGGACGCCGGACGGCCTGTTCAACTCGCTGCGCGTCCGCGCGTACGAGACCGAGGACGAGGTCGCGGCGCTCATCGACGCGCTCGCGCCGGACGGCCTGCACGTGGAGCGGTGGCTGCCGAAGGCCATGGCCGGAGGGCGGGCGTTCGACCTGCGCGTCGTCGTCATCGGCGGTGAGCCCACGCACGCGGTCGTCCGGACGAGCCGCCATCCGATGACGAACCTGCACCTGGGCGGCGCCAGGGGAGACCTGGACGCGGTACAGCGGGCGCTTGGCGAGGACGGCTGGAAACGGGCTCTGGACGTGTGCGCGTGGGCCGCCTCCTGTTTTCCGGGCAGTCTGATGGTCGGTGTCGACCTGCTCGTCGGAATTGGGCTGAAGCGGTTCGCGGTCGGCGAGGTGAACGCGTTCGGTGATCTGCTGCCCGGCCTCACCGGCCTGCCCGGCGGCGCCGCCGAAGGCGTGGACACCTACACCGCCCAGGTCAGGGCCGTCCTCGCGGGGAGCCGTGCGTGCGCGACATGAACGAGGTCGTCGGCAGCCATGATCTGCTGCTGGTGACGCTCGACACGCTCCGCTACGACGTGGCCGCCGAACTGGCCGCGGCCGGGGAGACGCCCACCCTCGCCGGGCTGCTTCCGGATGGCCGGTGGGAGCGCCGCCACACGCCGGGAAGTTTCACCTACGCCGCGCACGCCGCGATGCTGGCGGGGTTCCTGCCGACGCCCGCGTCCCCCGGGCCGCATCCGCGGCTCTTCGCCGGGACGTTCGCGGGCAGCGAGACGACCACCGGCGGGACGTGGACGTTCGACGCCGCCGACCTGCCGTCCGGGCTCGCCGCCGCCGGGTACCACACGGTCTGCGTGGGCGGTGTGGGGTTCTTCAACAAGCTGACGCCGCTCGGATCCGCGCTCCCGTCGCTGTTCGCCGAGAGCCACTGGGAGCGCGAGTTCGGAGTGACCGACGCGGAGTCGCTGCCCAAGCAGATCGACCGCGTCGCCGAGATCGTGGCGCGGCTGCCCGCCGACCGGCGCCTGTTCCTGCTGGTGAACGTCGCGTCCCTGCATCAGCCCAACTGGTTCTACCTGGACGGTGCGACGCCTTCAGCCGGGGACACCCGCGCCAGCCACGCCGCGGCACTCCGGCATGTCGACGCCCACATCGGCCGGTTGTTCGACCTGATGCGCCGTCCCTGCTTCGTCATCGTCTGTTCCGACCACGGCACGGCGTATGGGGAAGACGGCCACACCGGGCACCGCATCGGCCACGAGGTCGTGTGGACCGTTCCGTATGGAGAGTTCGTTCTGTCATGACGCCCTATCAGGGGTACGTGTACGCCTATCCGCACAAGACCGCCTACAGGCCGCTGGATCCGCCACCGCAGTTGCGCGATGTGTGGGCGGGGGAAACGATCGACACGCTCTTCCTCTACCTCCATGTGCCGTTCTGCGAGATGCGGTGCGGCTTCTGCAACCTGTTCACCCGCACCGGCGCCCCCGAAGAGCTGACCGGCGCCTACCTGGACGCACTCGACCGGCAGGCCACGGCCGTACTGGACGCGCTCGGCGGCGACGTCTCGTTCGCCACCTCGGCGTTCGGCGGCGGCACCCCGACCTACCTCACCGTGCCTGAACTGGAACGGCTCTGCGGCATCGCCGGACGGTTCCCGGGATTCGGCGCGATTCCCCTGGGCGTGGAGACGTCACCGGCGACGGCCACCACCGACCGTCTCACCATCCTCGCCGAACGCGGCACCACCCGGATCTCCATCGGCGTGCAGAGTTTCCTGGACGAAGAGGCGCGCGCGGCCGTCCGTCCTCAGAAGCGCGCAGAAGTCGAGGCGGCGCTGGACCGTATCCGCGCGGTGGGCTTCCCGACCCTCAATATCGACCTCATCTACGGCATCGACGGCCAGACACCCGCGACGTGGATGCACTCCCTGAACGCCGCCCTTGCGTGGCGCCCGGAGGAGATCTACCTCTATCCCCTCTACGTCCGTCCGCTGACCGGCCTCGGACGTCGCGCCCAAGACTGGGACGACCAGCGCCTCACCCTCTACGGGATCGGCAGGGACCATCTCCTGTCCGAAGGCTACGAGCAGGTGTCGATGCGGATGTTCCGCCTTCCCGGCGACGTGGCCAACGGCACCGAGTACTGCTGCCAGACCGACGGCATGGTGGGGCTGGGCTGCGGGGCCCGCTCCTACACGTCCCGCCTCCACTACTCGTTCGAGTACGCGGTCGGGGCAGGCCAGGTGCGGTCCATCATCGACGACTATGTGCGCGAGGACGACTTCACGACCGCGCGTGTGGGCCTCGAACTGGACGGCGACGAACGCCGCCGCCGGCATCTCGTCCAATCGCTGCTGCAAGCGCCCGGGCTCGACCGGGCCGAGTACCGCGCGCGCTTCGGCACTGACCCGCTCGACGACTTCCCCGCCGACCTCAAGGCGTTCGACGACCGCGGCTGGCTGGAGATGTCCGACGGCGCCCTGCGGCTGACTCCGGACGGGCTCGCCCACTCCGACGCCATCGGTCCCGCACTGTTCTCCCGCCGCGTCCAGACGCTGATGGCCTCCTACGAGGCGCGCTGATCGTGCACCTGACGATCCTCTACCGCGGGCCGCTGGCCAGTTGCGACTACGACTGCCCGTACTGCCCGTTCGCCAAGCGCCGCGACACGCCGGAACAGCTCCGCGCCGACCGGGCCGCGCTGGAACGCTTCACGGAATGGGTCTCCCGCCAGGACCATCGCGTCTCGGTCCTGTTCACGCCGTGGGGTGAGGGGCTCGTCCGGTCCTGGTACAGGCGCGCCCTCACCGACCTGAGCCACCTCCCGCACGTCGACCGTGTCGCGATCCAGACGAACCTGAGTCACCGCGTGTCGTGGACGTCCGGCGCCGACCTGTCCCGCCTCGCGCTGTGGGCGACCTACCATCCCGGCCAGGTGCCCTACGAGCGCTTCCTCGGCAAATGCCGCGACCTGGCGGCGCGCGGCGTGCGGTTCAGCGTCGGGATCGTCGGGCAGCCCGAACACCTCGACGCCGCCCGCCGCCTCCGCGCCGACCTGCCCGCCGGGACGTACCTGTGGGTCAACGCCGCCGAGGGACGCGTCTACGACGACGCCGAGGCCGCCTCGTGGACCGGCATCGACCCCCTGTTCCCGGTCAGCCGGCACCCTCATCCCAGCCGCGGCCTCCCGTGCCGCACGGGGGAGAGCGTCGTGTCCGTCGACGGTGACGGCACGGTGCGCCGCTGCCATTTCGTCCCGGCGGTCCTGGGCAACCTCTACGACGGCTCGTTCAGGGACGCCCTCGCGCCGCGCCCGTGCCCCCTCGACACGTGCGACTGCCACATCGGCTACGTCCACCTTGAGCCAGTCGGCCTCTACAGCACGTTCGCGGGAGGCATCCTCGAACGCATCCCGGCCCTCCTCGGCGTGCATGATCCGGCGGCGCCGGCCATCGGGGAGGAGAACCGTCGGTGACCCCCGGCGCGAACCGGAAACGGCATTGAGTCCAGATGCCGTGCACGACCGTCTCAGAGAGCGCATGCTTGCGATAGCCGGTGAACTTAGGCGGTTCCGTGGACCATAGACAACGACCCCATTTCGTCCTCGCGCTCGAACCGGTCGACGCGGCCGTGCGCGCGGCGCGCGACTCCGTGCGCGCCGCCCTGGAGGGCTGGGACCGTGAGGACGCCAACGGCGACCTCGAACTCATCACCAGCGAACTCGTCACCAACGCGATCCGCCACGCGAACACCATCACGCTCGTCATCTACCTGCCCGACGACAAGACCGCCATGGTCGAGGTGTGGGACGACAACCCGGACGGGCCGACCGTGCCCATCGTGGACTTCCAGGCCGAAGGCGGCCGCGGCCTCATGCTCGTCGGCGCGCTGTCACATTCCTGGGGGTGGCGCTCCACCTCCGACGGAAAAGTCACCTGGGCGCAGACCGCGACCCCTTGAAGGCGGGAGCGGGCGGGTGTCCCTTGGTGACTGGGGAAGTGCGACCAAGGGACACCCGCCGGGGCCGGGACGGATCCGGCCGTCCATAGGCTCAGGTCTGCTTCTCGGGGTGGTAGTCGGCCTCGTCCACACCGAACGTCCAGGCGACGCCCGCGCGCGCTGTGCGGATGTTCGGCGGGACGCGCAGGTAGTAGGTGCGGTGGGTGCCGTCCGGTTCGGGTGTCGAGTTGATCACCTCCACCATGACGAAGGGCTCGTCGCCGGGCAGGTCGATCGACCACAGGACACCGGTCTCGTCCTGATGCAGGGGACGCGCACCGGTCTCGGCCAGATAGCGGTCGTAACCGAAGATCTCCAGCATCACCCGGCGCAGCTCGGCGTTCTCTTCCGAGGTGATGCGGGCGGCCGTCAGGTCGGTCAGGGTTTCGATGAAATCGTGCGGGATCGGCATGCCGCGCCATGCGTGCAGCGCGAACCCGTCCGGGTAGGCGAGGGCCGGGCCGTCGCCTCTGTGCAGCCGCCCCGGCTCGTCACGATGCAGGTCGCAAGGGCGCTCCGACAGGATCACCATCCGCTCGTACGGCCACCACCAGCCGGCGGAACGGGCGACCTCCGCGAGACCGGCGAGCGGGCCGTCCAGCCGCCCGAGGGTCTCGAACAGCGCCAGCCACGGCGCGTCGTGCTGCCCGAGGACCGCGTCGAGCGTCGCGCCCCGCAGCACGGACGAGGCCGCCTCCGCCCGCGGCGACGGCTCGGGCCCGTCCAGTGCCAGGTCACCGATGGCGCCGCGCACGCGCGTGACGAGTGCCTGCACCTGGTCCCACAGCAGACCGCCCGTTTCGGCCCACACCCGCGGCCACTGCTCCGGCCCCTGTTCGGAGCAGGCCGCGGTGCGTTCCGCCTCCCACGGACGCGTCCTCACCTCGGTCAGGACGCTTGCGCCCGCGTCGCCGCGTCCGTTCAGGACGGCCGCCGCGACGGCACCGCGCGCGGGGGAGGGCATCCACACGTACCGCTCGGGGGCGTCCAGCCCCGCGGCCGCGTAGGCGGCGGCGACGCCCGCCTCGGCCCGGTCACGGTCGGCCGGGCCGGTGCCGAACGCCACCGACTGCCAGTCGGCGACCACGAAGTGGGGTTCGCGCATTGTTCCCGTGAGCATCGCGATCCTCCCTCAGTCGGCCACGACGCGGACGGCGCCGGGCACGTACTCGCGCTGGCGGACCACCCGGTACCAGCCCTTGGGCAGCGAGATCGCCGCGTGCTCCTCATGGACCAGCCGCCCGCCGGCCGGCAGGTGAAGGTGGTCGGGAGTGAACGGATCGGGGACGCGCAGCAGCGACCCCGGCGCGGCCAGAGCGTGCGCGTGCCCTGTGGCCTCGCCGAGCGCGAGGACCATGCGCCCCCGGCCGTCCCGCGGGGCCGGCGGCAGGCACCGCACGGACTGCGGAACCGCCTCCTCGGGCACGGGCAGGATCAGGATGTCTCCCTGTCGGTACATGCGGCGAACGTAACGTCCGCCACCGACAGAATGAGCACCGACGAATGAGCACCCGCCGGACGAGCACGAGGACCGGCGGAACGGCTCGCGTCAGAAGCCGCGGGTGCGGCGGGCCGCGGGGCGGGCCCAGTTTCCGGACGCGCTCAACCCGACGTGCTGGAACGCGCGGATGAATTCACCACCGAGGTTGACGCCGGCGCCCAGCGCGAGGGCCACCGACACCGCGCCGATGAGGCTGAGCACGCCCGTCTCCGGTGATCCGGTGTTGAGTTCCACCATGCCCCGGTAGAGCGCCGTCCCCGGGAGAAGGGGACCGATGGCCGGGACCACGTAGGGCATGACGGGATTCCCGTGCCGGCGGGCGAGCCAGTTCGCCGCCACACCGACGACGGTGGCCGCGACGGCCGCAGCCAGCACGGGCGGAAAACCCCATCCGCGCGTCAGGACGTACAGCACCCAGATCAGGGCGCCGCCCAGGGCCGCGGCGGCCAGTACGTCCCGCGGGACGGCGAGGGACACCGCGAAGGTGAGCGAGATCATGGCGGCGGCGATGATCGCGACCGGCTCCAGCGTCGCCGGCGCCGTGGGCAGATGGCTGACGTCGATCGGCGCGCCCAGGCTGACCGCGAGGTAGACGACCGCGCCGAGCCCCGCGACGAGCGCCGCGATGATGAAGAAGACCTCCAGGACCCGGGCCCCGGCGCTGACCAGGTCGCCGGTGATGCCGTCCTGGATGCTGGCGACCAGGGGGCGTCCCGGCAGCAGCGCCAGGATCGCGCCGGTGACGATCGCGGCGGCCTGGCCCGGGTTGCCCACCGACACCACGATCGCCGCGGCCGCGGCGCCGATCGCGGCGGCGACCGCCAGTTGGAAGAACTCCGCGATGCCGCGGCGTGCCAGGACGGCGCCGGTGCGCTCGCCGACGAGGGTGGCGCCGAACGCGGTGACCGCCACGACCAGTCCGCCGCCTGCCAGCACACTGCCGGAGGCGCTGACGAGTCCCAGTGCCACGACCAGCAGCCAGGCCGGGTACGGGGCACGGCCCCGCTTGATGTCCGCGAGCCTCTTGTGAGCTTCGTCAAGTTCCAGCATGCCGATGGACGCGTCCTGGACGAGCTTGTGCAGCGCGGTGAGCCGCCAGAAGGCCGGAGTGCGGCGGCGGATGGCCCGCGTCCCCGTCATCGGCGGCGCGCCCTTCCCCGGATGGGCCGACACCAGGATGCTGGTCAGCGTGACCTGGACCTCGCAGCGGGGCAGCTCGTAGGCGACGGCCAGTCCGAGCATCGCCTCGTTCACCCGCTCGGTCGTCTCGCCACTGGCCAGCAGAAGTTCACCGACGCGCAGGACGAGGTCGATCGCCCGCGGGTCGACGGCCTCGCCGGGCTCCTCCTCGGGCGGTTCCGCCGGGACGCCGTCCATCAGGACCTGCCACGTCCGCCTCAGGCGTTGCGCCGCGTTCGACTCCCGCAGCCGTTCGGCCGCAACCGGCCCCAGCACGCGCTCCGCCGCGCCCATCCCCCGCCCGTGCCCCTTCGCCGTCGAACCGATCTTGATTGGCAGGCTACCCGCGGCCCCCGTGTCCCCAACCGCTGTGCCCGCCATCCACAGAACACGATTCTGGTGCGTTGTCTTCCAAACCGCTGGTACCAAGGACGCATGAGCACTTCAGACGGACTGCGGGACGAGGCCGAGCGCTGCCTGCGCTCCCTCGCGGGCGACCACGCACGGCTCCGCGACGACCAGTGGACGGCGATCCGCGCCCTCGTCGTCGAGCGGCGCCGCGCCCTGGTCGTCCAGCGCACGGGCTGGGGCAAGTCCGCCGTCTACTTCGTGGCCACCCGGCTGCTCCGCGAGCGCGGCGCGGGCCCCACCGTGATCGTCTCGCCGCTGCTGGCGCTGATGCGCAACCAGATCGAGGCCGCCGGCCGCGCGGGCATCAACGCCCGCACGATCAACTCGTCCAACACCGGCGACTGGGAGCGGATCTTCGACGAGGTCGAGGAGGGCGCGGTCGACGTCCTCCTCGTCAGCCCCGAACGGCTCAACAACCCCGACTTCCGCGACCTCGTCCTGCCCAAGCTCGCCGCCGGGGCCGGACTCGTCGTCGTCGACGAGGCGCACTGCATCTCCGACTGGGGCCACGACTTCCGCCCCGACTACCGGCGGCTGCGCACCCTGCTGGCCGAACTGCCGCCCGGCATCCCGGTGCTCGCCACCACCGCGACCGCCAACGCCCGCGTCACCCAGGACGTCGCCGAGCAGCTCGCCGGCGACGACGCCCTCGTCCTGCGCGGCGCCCTCGAACGCGAGTCGCTGCACCTCGCCGTCGTCGCGCTCCCCACCGCCGAGCAGCGGATCGCCTGGCTGGCCGAGCACCTCGCCGACCTCCCCGGCTCGGGGATCATCTACACGCTCACCGTCGCCGCCGCCCACGAGATCACCGGCCACCTGCGCGACCGCGGCCACGAGGTCGCCGCGTACTCGGGCCAGACCGAGCAGGCCGAGCGCCTCCAGGCCGAGCAGGACCTTCAGGACAACAAGCTCAAGGCCCTCGTCGCCACCAGCGCCCTCGGCATGGGCTTCGACAAACCCGACCTCGGTTTCATCGTCCACGTGGGCGCCCCGCAGTCCCCGGTGGCCTACTACCAGCAGATCGGACGCGCCGGCCGCGGAGTCGACCGCGCCGAGGTGATCCTCCTGCCCGGCCGCGAGGACCGTGACATCTGGGCCTACTTCGCCAGCCTCGCGTTCCCACCCGAACTCGTCGTCCGCAACACCCTCGACATCCTGGAGACCGCGGACCGCCCCCTCTCCACCGGTGCCCTTGAACCCCTGGTCGACCTCAACCGCGCGCGCCTCGAAATGATGCTCAAGGTCCTCGACGTGGACGGCGCCGCCCGCCGCGTCAAAGGCGGCTGGACGGCCACGAACCAGCCCTGGACCTACGACCGCGAACGCTACGAACGCGTCACCGCGGAACGCCGCCGCGAACAGCAGGCGATGCTCGACTACATCTCGACCCCCGCCTGCCGGGAGGAGTACCTGCGCCGCCAGCTGGACGACCCCGCCGCCGCCCCCTGCGGCCGCTGCGACAACTGCACGGGCCGCCACTGGCCGGCCGACGTCAGCCGGGAGAGCACGACCCAGGCCCGCGACCGCCTCCACCGCCCGGGCGTCGACATCGCGCCCCGCCGCATGTGGCCCACCGGCGTGAAGGACGACCTGGGCGTCTCCGGCCGCATCAAGCCCGACCTCCAAGCCGAGACCGGCCGAGCCCTGGGCCGTCTCACCGACATCGGCTGGGGCAACCGCCTGCGCGACCTGTTCGCCGCCGACGACTCCGACGTCCCCGCCGACCTGGTCGACGCCGTCGTCAAGGTCCTCGCCGCCTGGGACTGGCCCGCCCGCCCCACCGGCGTCGTCACGATCGGCTCCCGCTCCCGCCCGCGCCTGGTCGGCACCTTCGGCCACCGCATAGCCGAGATCGGCCGCCTGCCCTACCTGGGCGAACTGGCCCCGATCGGCGAACCCGTCCCGCGCCGCCACAACAGCGCCCAGCGCCTCAGCTCCGTCTGGCACACCCTGACCGTCCCCACCGACCTGGCGGCGGCCCTCCGCGAAAACCAGGGCCCCCTTCTCCTGGTCGACGACCGAGTCGAAACCGGCTGGACGATGACCGTGGCCACCCGCCTCCTGAAGCAGTCCGGCGCCACCCAAATCCTCCCCCTGACCCTCGCAACCCCCAACTAACCCCCCACCACCCCACAGCCCCGCCCCCGGGTGGTGCGCCGGGGGCGCCGCTTTGGTGGCGTGGTGCCTGGGCGGTGGTGCGGCCGGGGATCGTCCGGCGCCCGCGCGCCCCCGTGGGCGCGGGCGGGACGATCGGGCCGGCCCGTGCGCGCGGCCCCGCGCACGGGCCGGCGTCCGGCCCCGGCGCCGCGGCGGAGAAGTGCCGCGGCGAACGGGAGTCAGGGGCGCCGGGCGGCGGCCCCGGCGGCCGGCACCGCCGGGGCACGCCCGGGAGCGCCGCCGTCCTTGCTGGGACGGATGACGGCGGCGGGGAGTGGCTCGCACGGGAAGTGTTCTAGAGGTTAGAAAACTCTGTCCAGTTGTTTAGGAGTACATCTTGAGATAAGTTCAGCGGGAAATGTCATCATTTCCCGCCCAGCTGACCAATCGGCCATTTGACCGGACAGGTAGTAATGTCGCTCTCCGTGTCACCGACCTTTGAGGCGCTCCTGGAATGCCCGTCCGGGCTCCTGGACATGACGTTCGATCAGCTGCGGACGCTCCTGGTGGTGCACGAGACGGGGTCCGCGCTGAGGGCCGCCCGCGTCCTCGGCCGTGAGCAGTCCAGCGTCCAGAAGCAGCTCGACACGCTGAACCGCAACAGCCAGATGCTCTGCGGCGAGGTCCTGACGGTCCGCCAGGGCCGCGGCAAGGATTTCCTGTTCACCCCGACCGGGGAAACCACGGTCGAACTGGCGCGCAAGACGTTCGAGAAATGGCTGGAGTCCATTCACTGGAGCCGGCGCCGCCTCGGCAGGATGCTCACCGTCGGCACCACCGAGTTCACCCTTCCGATCGTCTCCCGGGCCTGGAACCGCGTATCGGAGGAGTTCCAGCAGCGGGAGGTGGAGTTCAAAGTCGCCCACGTCCGCACCAAGGACCTGTGGTCGCGCCTGGAGACCCGCCAGGTGGACCTCATCTGCGGCAGCATCGTCAGCACTCCGGAGGGCGACCTCCGTTTCAAGGAGTACGAGGTCATCGAGTACGCGCGCGGCCAGGCGCTGCTGCTCACCAACCTGCCGGTGTCCGAGCTGCCGGACACGCCGGTCGAGACGAGCCGCCTCGCCGGCGTCCCGCTGGTGGTGCCGCCCGCCGGGCTCGTCGCCGACCTGCTCGCCACCTGGTACGGGGCGAACTTCCGCGATCGTCTCACCGTGGTCGCCGACATCGACGACGTGCATTACGGCCTGTCCCTGCTGCGCTCCGGCTTCGTCCGCGGCTGCATGATCGTCACCGGTTCGATCGGGCGCGGCATGGCGGCTCAGGACGACCCGGACGCCGTCCCGCTGCGCGCCATCGGCCTCCACGACGATCTGGAGCCGAAGGCCGAGCTCATGACCGGCGCCTTCGTCCGCCGCGCCGACCTGGAACGCTACGACGCGGGCCACCCCCTCAACCGCCTGTGGGCGGCCGTGCGGGAGGACGTCCGGACCTACAGCCCGGTCGCCTGACCGGGCCCCGCGCCGGGTGTCAGTTGATCTGGTTGTCGACGACGTCGAGAGTCGGGCGGGCGCCCAGATGCTTCATGGCCTGCGCGCCGAGGCGGCAGCCGGCGGTGAGGGCGTCGGCGGGCTGCTTGCCGTCCAGCCAGGGCGGGAGGAAGCCCGCGACGAAGGCGTCGCCGGCGCCGGTGCCGTCGGCGATCTTCTCGACGGGTTCGGCGGCCACGGTGACGGGTTCGGGGCGGCCGTTGGTGTACCAGAGGGCGCCGTCGGCGCCGGTCTTGATGACGACCTGCGGGTACCAGGCGGTGAGGACCTTGGCGGCCTGCGCGGGGGTGTCGCGGCCGGTGAGGATCTCGGCCTCTTTGGCGTTGACGACGAGGAGGCGGGCGCCCTGCGTCCATTCGAGGAACGGCTCGGCGCCCATCCGCTTGAGGGGGGAGGACGAGCCGCCGTCCACCGAGACCGACATCTGCGCTTTGCGGGCGAGGTCCAGGGTGTGGATGGCGGCCTTCCGGGAGCCCTCGTTGATCAGGGCGTAGCCGGACAGGTGCAGGTGGGTGCCCTGGGAGAAGAGATCCCTGCAGCGCTCGATGTCCTCGGGGAGGAGGGCGGCGTTGGCGCCCGGGTCGGACAGCATCGTCCGGTCGCCTTTGTGGGTGACCATCACCACACAGGTGCCGGTGGGACGGTCGCCGTCCATCACGAGGCGGGCGTCGACGCCGTACCCCATGAGTTCCATGTCCCGGTTGCGGCCCGCGATGTCGGAGCCGCGGCGGCCGACGAAGGCGACGTCGACCCCCTCCACGGCGAGCCACGCGGCCACGTTGGCGCCCGAGCCGCCTCCGTGGATCGTCACGGCGGCCGGCGTGTCGCTCCCCTTGGCCAAGGGGTAGGCGGCACGCGCCACGGTGTCTGTCATCAGATCGCCGACCACGACCACGCGCGTCATGGAGTCATCACCTCGATCAACACGGCCCGCGCGAGCGGCAATTCAGGGCGTGTGGACGACCGTAACAGCTCTTGAGCCCCGAATAGGTCTCGAACGCGCAGCGAAAGCAAGGAAGCCGAATTTTTCCTGGCGCGGGCGCCAGCGGGCCCGTGCCTTACCCTCGGGTACGTGACCGAGCGTTACCCGGATCAGTGGGAGGCCGACGTCGTCCTCAGTGACGGCGGGACGGCCCATCTGCGTCCTATCCGGCCCGGTGACGACGGGTTGCTGCGCGAGTTCCATGCGCGGCTGTCACCAGAGTCGATCTACTACCGGTTCTTCTCGCCGCGCCCGCACCTGTCGGACCGTGATGTCGAGCACTTCACGACCGTCGATCACGACCGGCGGGTCGCCTTGATCGCCACGATCGGGGAGGTGATGGTGGCGGTCGTCCGCTATGACCGGCTGGCCGACAGGCCGGAGACGGCGGAGGTCGCGTTCCTCGTGGAGGACGCGCACCAGGGGCGCGGCGTCGGCCCGGTGCTGCTGGAGCACATCGCTGCGGCGGCGCGGGAGCGGGGCGTGCGCCGGTTCGTGGCGAGCGTCCTGCCCGACAACCGGCGGATGACCCGGGTGTTCAGGGAGGCCGGGTACCGGGCGGAGCAGCGGTTCGAGGAGGGCGTGATCGAACTCGTCCTGGACCTCGAGCCGACCGAGACGTCCGTGGAGGTCATGACGGCCCGCGAGCACCGGGCGGAGTCGCGGTCGATCCAGCGGCTGCTGTTCCCGCGTTCGGTGGCGGTGATCGGGGCGAGCCGGGCCGAGCACAGCGTCGGGCAGACGGTGCTGCGCAACCTGCTGGCCGGGGACTTCACCGGGCCGGTGTATCCGGTGCATCCGACGGCGGTGGCCGTGGCGGGGGTGCGGGCGTACGCGTCCGTTCTGGAGATTCCGGACGACGTGGATCTCGCGGTCGTCGCGGTGCGCGCGGACGCCGTCCACGAGGTCGTGGAGCAGTGCGCGAGCAAGGGCGTCCGGGGTTTGATCGTCGTGTCGTCGGGCTTCGGTGAGATCGGCGATGAGGGACGTGTCCGCCAGGAGGAGCTGGTGCGGCTCGCGCGCGCCTACGGGATGCGCGTCGTCGGGCCCAACTGCCTCGGCATCGCCAACACCGACACCGACGTGCGGCTGAACGCGACGCTGGCGCCGACGATGCCGGGACGGGGGCCGGTGGGGTTCTTCTCCCAGTCCGGTGCACTCGGCATCGCGATCCTGCAGCGGACGGCCGAGCGCGGCCTCGGTCTGTCGACGTTCGTCTCCGCGGGGAACCGGGCGGACGTGTCGGGCAACGACCTCCTGCAGTACTGGGAGGAGGACCCCGCGACCAAGGCCGTCCTGCTGTACCTGGAGTCGCTGGGCAACCCCCGCAAGTTCGCCCGGCTGGCGCGCAGGCTCGGCCGCCGCAAGCCGATCGTGGCGGTCAAGAGCGGCCGCAGCACGCAGGGCGTCCCGCTCGGGCACGCGGCGCGCGCGCTGACCCTGCCCGACCACGCCGTCAGTGCGCTGTTCGAGCAGGCCGGCGTGATCCGGGTGGAGGACCTGTCGGAGCTGTTCGACGTGGCGCAGGTGCTGGCCTACCAGCCGCTTCCGGCCGGCGACCGCGTCGCGATCATCGACAACTCCAACTCGCTCGGGCTGCTGGCGCAGGACGAGGCGGTCGCGCTCGGGCTGGACGTCAGGCCGCGCATCGACCTCGGTCCGCGCGCGGACGCCGACGACTACGAGGCGGCGCTCGCCTCGGCGCTGGCGGACGACACCGTCGACGCGGTGGTGGCGCTGTTCACGCCCCCGACGATCGGGGGCTATGACGTGCGCGTCCCCGAGAAGATCCTCCGGCTCGCCGCCGGCAGTGCGAAGCCGATCGTGGCGACCTATCTGGGCACCGAGGGCATGCCCGCCGACCTGCGCGTCACCGGGCCAGACGGGATGGCAGCGGAGGGTTCGGTGCCGTCCTACACCTCGCCGGAGGACGCGGTCCGGGCGCTGGCGTACGTCATCCGGTACGCGCAGTGGCGGCAGCGTCCCGCCGGGCACACCCCGGAGCTGGACGGCGTCGACCGCGACCGTGCGCGGGAGCTGGTCGCCGAGTGGCTCAGCGCCGGCGACGCGGACGACGCGGGCGGCCGGGACGGCCGCGGCGGCCCGGTGGAGGCCACGCCGAAGCAGGCGGCCGAGCTGCTGTCCTGCTACGGCGTCGAGATCACCGAGGGCGGGGACGCGGACGGGGTGCCGGCCTGCATCGTGATCAGGGAGGACCATTCGTTCGGCGCGCTGGTGTCGTTCGGCATCGCCGACGAGACCGCCGCGCTGCTGGACGACCGCGCCTACCGGCTGTCGCCGCTCGCGGACGTGGAGGCGGCGGAGATGATCCGCGCCATCCGGACGGCGCCGCTGCTGCTCGGCCACCGCGGCGCGGAGCCGGTGAACCTGAAGGCCTTGGAGGAACTGCTGCTGCGCGCGTCCCGTCTCGGCTACGACCTGCCCGAGGTGGCGCGCCTGGAGCTCAACCCGGTGGTCGCGGACGCGTCCGGCGTCACCGTGCGCCAGGTCACGCTGACCTTGGAGCGCCCGCTGGGGCCGCGTCCCGAACTGGGGCCGCGCCGCCTGTCCTGACGCCCGTCACGTGGGAAAACCGGGCGGGTTCGGCGGGCCGGGCTCCGGCGTGGGCGGGATCGGGTCGGGTTCAGGGCCCGGCGGAACCGGGTCCGGGTCGGGTGCGGGAGGGCTCGGCTCGGGCGGGGGGCCCGGCGGCGTGGGTTCCGGCGGCGGGCCGGGCGGGACGGGCTCGGGCGACGGCCCCGGCGGGACGGGCCCCGGCGGCCGCGGCGCGGGTCCGGGGGACGGGCCGGGCGGTGGCTCGGTGGGCGGCACCAGCGGTTCGGGGGCGGGCGCCGGATCCGGGGTGGGCGGCGGGACCGGCTGCGGTGTCGGAAGCGGCTTCTCGTCCATGCCGGACCCGTACCCGCATGCCGGTCCCGTACCCTGCGGCGTCCCCTGCCGTGCGGCCGGTTGCGCGCCCCGCGATCGCGTGAATGACCCTGCGCCGGGATCGTCATGTGCACGTCCGGCCCTGAACAGGGCAGGATGGGGCCATGAGGGAAACCCGAGCGACGGTGAGCGGGCTGCGCACGGCGATCGAGCGCAGCGGTTACTACCCGGCCCTGGTCGCGGACGCGGTCGAGTCGGCCGTTGGGAACGAGCCCGTCGTCGCCTACGTGGTCCACCATGAGGCGACGTTCGACCCCGCGATGGAGGTGCGGCGGCATGTGACCGTGCTCGTGCTGTCGGCGAGCCGGCTGCTGGTGTGCCACACCGACGAGCACCCGCCCGGAGAGGGCATGGCCCGTCCGCACGCGTCCACGACCACCGAGGCCGTCAAGCTGGAACGCGTCCAGTCGGTCGCGGTGACGCGCGTCGTCCCGGACCCGGCGTCGTACGTGCCGGGCGTCCCGCCGACGGAGGTCGTGCTGACCATCGGCTGGGGCGCCATCGCCCACATCGATCTCGAACCCGCGACGTGCGGTGACGAGAACTGCGAGGCCGACCACGGCTACACGGGCAGCGTCACGGCCGACGACCTCTCGCTGCGGGTCAGCGAGGCCGCCGACGGCGGCGAGGCCGTCGGCCATGTGCTGGCGTTCGCCGAGGAGCTGTCCGCGGCGGTGTCCGAGAAGCCGGCCCGGTGACCGTGTGACGGCCACGAGCATGGAGCCGCCCGTCCCCCGGTACGGGACGGGCGCGCTCGCCGATCTTCCGCTGTCGGTGCTGGCGTCGCTGGGCGTCCCGGACGCCGTGAACGTCCTGGACCTGCCCGCGCTGCCGCGCGCCTGCGTCCTGCTGATCGACGGTCTCGGCTGGGAGCAGCTCAAGGCCCACCCGGACGAGGCGCCGTTCCTGAACGCCATGGAAGGCGGCCCGATCACGGCCGGGTTCCCGGCGACGACGGTCACCAGCCTGGCCTCGCTGGGGACGGGCGCCCCGCCGGGCGCGCACGGGCTGCTCGGCCTGCAGATGGCGGTTCCCGCGACCGGCAGGCTGCTCAACTGCCTGCTGTGGAAGGAGGACGACGCCGATCCGGAGACGTTCCAGCCCGTCCCGACCGTGTACGAGCGGGCGGCGGCGGACGGCGTCGAGGCCGGGTACGTCTCGCTGCGGCAGTACCGCGGGACCGGTCTCAGCCGCGCCACCACCCGCGGAGCCCGCTATCTGAGCGCCGAGAGCCTCGGCCAGCTCGTCGGGCGGGTCGAGCTGGCGCTGCGCCGCGGCGACCGCTCGTACGTCACCGCCTACCACGCCGACCTGGACGCGACCGGCCACCGTTTCGGTGTCGGTTCCCATGACTGGCGGCACCAGCTGCGGTTCGTGGACGTCCTCGTCCAGCAGATCGCGGCCGTTCTGCCGCCCGGGTCGGCGCTTTACGTTACGGCCGACCACGGCATGGTCAACCCTACGGATCGTGTCGACGTCGACACCGTTCCCGAGTTGCAGGAGGGCGTGGCCCTTCTCGGTGGGGACGCACGTGCCCGGTATGTCTACAGCGAGCCCGGCGCCCACGGCGACGTGCTCGCCGCCTGGACGGCCATGCTGGGCGATCGGGCCTGGGTCCTCCCGCGCGAGACGGTCGTGGAGGGCGGCTGGTTCGGCCCGCTCGGCCCCGGGATGGCGGAACGCGTCGGCGACGTGGTCGCGGTCCCGCACACCGAGCTCGCGATCGTGGCGTCCGAGCGGGAACCGTGGCTGAACCGGATGGTCGGCATGCACGGATCTCTCGTCCCCGCCGAGCAGATGGTGCCGCTGCTGACCACGATCCGGCCCTGACATCCTGCGACATGGGACGAACCAGGGGGTAGGTGAGATGAACCCGGACTCGCCCCTCCCTAATCCGGGCGCCGACGGTCAAACTGGCGATGTGCACCCTCTCATCGAAGTGCCCGCGTTGGACCGGCTGCTCCGGCGGCAGACACCCGTGGTCCTGCTGGACGTCCGATGGCATCTGGCGGGCCCACCGGGGATCGAGTCCTACCGCAAGGGGCACCTGCCCGGCGCCGTCTTCGTCGACCTCGACCGCGACGTGGCGGGGCCGCCGGGGCCCGGCGGCCGCCATCCCCTCCCCGAACCCGTCGTCTTCGAGTCGGCCATGCGCCGCGCCGGCGTCTCGGAGGACAGCCTCGTCGTGGTGTACGACGACGCCGACTCCATGTCCGCCGCGCGCGTGTGGTGGTCCCTGCGGTACTTCGGCCATGAGCGGGTCCGCGTCCTGGACGGCGGCTACCGCGCCTGGACGGAGGCGGGCCGCCCGGTGAGCACCGACGAACCCGACGTGAAGCCGGGCGACTTCATCGCCGACCCGGGCCGGCTGCCCGTCCTGGACGCCGAGGGCGCCGCCGAACTGGCCACCGCCGGTGTCCTCCTCGACGCCCGCGCCGCCGAGCGGTACCGCGGCGAGCAGGAGCCCGTCGATCCCGTCGCCGGGCACATCCCGGGCGCCCGCAACGCCCCCACGTCCGGCAACGTCGGCGTGGACGGCCGGTTCCTGCCGTCCGACCTGCTGCGCGAGCGTTTCGCCAAACTCGGCGCGACGGACGCCCTCGACGTCGGTGCCTACTGCGGATCCGGGGTGACGGCCGCCCACGAGATCCTCGCGCTCACCCTCGCGGGCATCCCCGCGGCGCTCTATGTGGGCTCGTGGTCCGACTGGGTGAGGAACCCGTCCAACCCGATCGCCACCGGCGACGGCTGACCGGGTCGCCACCGGCGACGGCTGACCGGGTCGCCACAGGCGACGGCTGACGGGGTCGCCGCCGGCGACGGCCGACCGGGCGGCCGTCATCGGGCGGCCTCCCGGTCGACCGGCGTCAGCCGGCGCCCAGGCACAGGAAGCCGGCCACTCCCGGGGTGCGCGGGATCGCCGCAAGGGCGTGCGCGGGGCTGTGGCCGGCGGCCACGGCGGTGTGGAAGGCGGACATGAACCCGGGGGTCGCCGCGTCGCGGACCGGCGTGACGCTTGCGATGACCGTGGCCGTGCCCAGGGCGAGCAGGGCGCCTGCCATGCCGAGGACGGCGTCGCCTTCGCCGGCGCGGCCGATGTCGCACGCCGACAGGACGATCATGCCCGGCGGGGCGGTCAGCTCGTCCAGGTCGTGGACGATCAGCGGACCGTCGGCGAGACGCATCCGCGAGAACAGGGGGTTGCCTTCGCGGAACTCGCCGTGGGCGGCGATGTGCGCGATGGAAGCGCCGTCGAGGGCGTCCCTGACCGGTTCCGCGCGTGCGTCCGGGCCGTCTAGGACGATCGCTCGCGGGTGGATGCGTCGCAGGGCGGCGACCTCCTGTTCGGCGTGGTGGAGGTCGGGGCCCGCAGCGAGGACGACGTGCCCGTCGGTACGGCCGGGTTCGCGGGCGTGCACCCAGGCGCCTACGGATGGGACGACCGTGAACGGACGTCCGGCCAGCGACGGGAGCACCGCCCAGGGAAGGCTGTGCAGCACGCCGGTCGGGGCGATGACGAGTTCCCGGTCGCCGAGGTCGCGTCCCGGCGGGTCGAGCAGTTGCCGGTCGAGTCGCCCGGCGGCGCCGGTGAGGGCGGAGAGCGCCTCAGGCTCGTCGTCCGCGGCGAGGCGGCGGGCGGCGAAGCGGATCAGGCCGGTCTCCCGGACGGCGTCGCCGCACGTCCCGAGGTGGTGGCGGCGGACCCGGCCGTCGGCGACGGTCACCGCGTGCAGCTCGGAACCGATCGAGATCATCTCGACGAGGGCGCGGTCGCCGAGCGCGGCGGCGATCTCCCCGATGCCGGGGGAGCGCGGCGGGGAGGCGCCTGACGGGCGGCGCCGCGTCCGTGCGCGGACCGCCGCCTCCAGATCCGCCATGTCCTCCCACAGCACCGACGGGACGTCTCCCCGGGCCATGCCCGCGGTGTGCTCGATGCTGAGAGCGCGCAGCGTGGTCAGCGCCGCGGCCCGCTCGGGGTCACGGGGCGGACGGACCCGTACCGGGCGTGCGATCGCCCGCCGCCGCTCCTCGACGGCGAGCAGTTCCGCCGCCGAGCGCGCCAGGCCGAGGCCGAGTTCGGACAGCTCGGCGGCGAATCCCGCTGCGCGGGCCCGCAGGTCCAGCGCACCGAGCGTCTCCGCGTGGTCTTCGGTCACCTGAAGGCCGGCCTCGACCGCCTCTACCGCGCCCCCATGGTCGGCCCGTGCCGCGCGTTCGAGGGCGACGGCGTGCCAGGCGGCGATCTGGGCGGACGCAGAGCCACGCGAACTCCCGACCCGCGAGAGCAGGTGCCCGGCGGGTCTGCCCAGCGCCAGCGCCACGCGCGCCGCGACGATGCGGGCCTCGTCGGCGGCATCGGCCCAGCCGCCGCCTTCCAGCCGCTCGGCCGTGGCCTCCGCCGAACGGAGCAGGACGGCGGAACGTTCACCGGACGCCCACCGTGCCCTGAGCAACACGTGCTCGGCCAGAAGCATCCATCCCGTCCGTTCCTGTTCGGCGAACATGGCGCGTGCCCTCTCGGCCGCGTCCGTGCACCGCTCGGGGTTCCCGTCGGACAGTTCGGCATGGGCGAGCAGGAGGAACCCGTCCGCGATGTCGCACCCGTAGCCGTTCTCGGTGGCGGCGTCCAGGGCCGCGGTGAGGACGGGACGTGCCTCACCCGGCAGCCCCGCCATGATGAGGGTCTCGGCCTGGTCGAACCGGCATTGTGCCAAGCGTTCACCGGTCAGGTGGGGTTCGGCCTCGGCGAAGAGCCGGAGCGCGCGCGGGACGTCCCCACTCCGCGACACCGCGAAAGCGAGATTGCCCTTGGACATCGCCGTCTGGTGGCGCAGCCCAGCGGCCTCGCCGACGGCGACCGCCTCCGCCAGAGCCGTCTCCGCACCCGTGAAGTCGCCACGGAACGCCTGCGCGAGCCCAAGGTTGGTGAGCAGGCCGTTGAGTACAGCCGGATCGTGTCCCTCCCTGAGACCAGGCAGGGCTCGCGCGGCGACCTCGCGTGCCTCGTCCAGCCGCCCTGCCCTCGCCAAAGCGCACGCCTTGTTGGCGGCCAGACGGTCTGCGTCCGGGCCCCGCAGGACGATCTCCGCCCCATGCGCGTGGGCGAGCGCCTCAGAGACGTCACCGCGTGCCGTGAGCAGGCCGACGAGATTCATCCGCACCTGCGCCGCCGAGTACGTGTCTTCGGCGTCGCCGGCCGCATCCAAGGCCCGGTGGAGGAAGGCGAGCCCCTCGTCGAGCCGCCCCAGCTCCTTGGCGGCCAGCCCGGCGACCCGTAGCGCGAGCACCCCGCCGCCCTGGTCGAACAGAGCCTTCGCGCGCGCGAAAGCGGTCGCCGGATCCACCGCCGCCAGCCAGAGGAGAGCGCGCTCGCCCGCCCCCGTCACAGGCGGATCCAGCTCGTGACGATCGTCGTGCCGTCGTCGAGCCGGAACACGAGACTCACCAGGCCCTCCGGCACGCGCGGCACGCAGAACAGCCCGGCGGACTCGGCCCGCGTGGTGATCGCGTCCAGCGGCAGGTCCCGGTGCCGCACCTGGACGAGGCCGGACGACGACGGCACGAGCCGCCCGGTGATCTCCCGGTCCCGGCCGTGCTCCGACACCTCGATCTCCACCGTCGACCCCGGGCACGTGAAGGTCAGCACCCGTCCCGTCCCGCCGCGGACCCCGGCCGCCGTCCGCACGGCCCGGTCCTGCGCCGGCTCCGCCAGGGTGGCGGCCGGCGTCCGCCACGCGATCGACGTGCGCGCCGCCGCCAGGACGCTCTCCGGCAGCGGATCCAGGACCTCGAACGCGTGGCGGACGCCCGCCATCAGCTCGTCGTCGTTCACGGGACGAGCCTCCGCAGCGCGTCCAGGCACCGCGCGCGGGTCGGCCCGACGCTGCCGACGGGAATCCCGAGGGCGGCGGCCAGCTCGGCGTGGCTCGACGCGAGCGCGAACAGCCGCAGCAGCGTGCGGCAGCGCCGCGGAAGCGACTCCAGCGCCGCACCGACCCGGCCCAGGCGCTCGCGGCCGAGCACCACCCGGTCGGGGCCCGGCTCCGGCGCCCGCGGCTCCGGTGCCCGCGGCGCCGGCACGACCGGCCGGTCGCGTCCCCGCCGGCGCACCAGGCGCAGGCTCTCGTTCCGCGCGGTCGTCGCCAGCCAGCAACCCGTCGCGGACGGATCGCGCAGCCCGTCGATCCGCTCCACCAGCCGAAGCCATGTCGTCTGCACCACGTCACCGGCATCGGCGTCGTTCAGCCCGTGCGAGCGGGCGATCGACCACAGCAGCCCGCTGTGCCGCTCGACCAGCCGGGCCCACGCGGCACCGTCGCCGTCGCGTGCCCGGACCACCAGCTCATCCGTGCCATCGTCCCAATGGGCCACCGAAGTCTCCTCCCGAGGCCCCCCGCTGCAGGTAACCCTATGGCATAGACGAGTGACTCTGCGTTGGAAATTAACGCTTCGCGATCGCGCCGTTCCCGGGGCCGACGACGACGCCGAGGCCCGGGAGGGCGGGGTGCGCCACCGGATCGAGGACGCGGTCCGCCGCGTCGACCGCGTCGAGCCCCTCCGCCGCCGCGAGCCCGGCGATCCGGCCCGCCACCGCCGGCGCGGCGAACGACGTCCCGCTCCACGTCGCGAAGCCGTCGAAGCGGTCGGGGTCGATGCCGTCCACGGGCGGCCGCGTCCCGTCGAACCGCACGAACGCGCTGGCCACGTCCACGCCCTCCGCGCACGCGTCCACCCACCACCCGTGGTTGGAGAACCAGGCCCGGTCGCCGCCGTCCAGCGCCGCGACACCGATCACGGGCTTCATCGCGGCGGGCCAGAACGGCCGGTCCCCGGCCGTGTTCCCCGCACACGCCACGACGACCGTCCGGCGGCCGAGCCCGGCGACCGCGCGCGCCAGCACCGGCGAGGGCCGGTCGTCATAGGTATGGCACCCGAGCGAGATGTTCACGATGTCGGCGCGCCCCCACTCCGCCAGCCATTCCAGCGCCCGGATCACGTCCAGCTCGTCGCCGACCCCGTCGCCGCCGATGACGCGCCGTGCCCGCAGCCGGGCGGTGGGCGCGTGCCTCAGCACCACGCCCGCGATGAACGTGCCGTGCCCGGCCTGCGCGTCCAGTGCGAAGTCCAGGTCGGCGTCCAGGACCTCCCGGACCTCGTCGCGCTGCTCCCGGTACCACTCGGCGTCCTCGTACCACGGATGCGGCGACAGGCCGCTGTCCAGGATCGCGACCGTCACGTCCCGGCGCGCCGCGGCGGCCTCCGGCGCGGGCACGGGCGCGGCGGGACGCGGCAGGTCCGCGGGCCCGCTCCACCACATCGGCTGCCCGTGGACGAGATGGTTCGGCGACACGCTCAGCCGCCGGCGCCGCCCGCCCGCTCCCGGCCCACCCGTGCTCAGCCCACCCGTGCTCAGCCCACCCGTGTTCACCCCGTCCGCGCTCAACCGGGCGGCGAGTTCGCACACGTCCACCTTCGCCGCGGGGCGCAGCCGCAGCCGCGTGACGGCGCGCTCGTCGTGACGCGAGTCGCACCAGCGCCGCACCACGGTCTCGGCGGCGCCGGCGTCACGCCCGGCGACCAGGATCTCGTTCCGGCGGATCAGCGCCGGACGGCCCGGTACCGGCTCCACCACCACCGCGTCGGGATGCCGCGCCAGTACCCGCTCCAGCCGCGCCTGCTGATCGAACATCGGCCCTCACTCTCACCGCACCACGCTCACCCGGCCACGATCGTGCACCCATGGTGCCGGAACGGACACGGTAAGTGATAGGCGACGGACCGGATGCAGCCGCCGGACGGGGCCTCACCGGGTTGCGCGCTTCTGCCTCCCGGCGGCCCGGCACGGGCTAACCTTGTCGGCCAGCGCCCGTGAATGTTGCGCATCCTGCGGTCAAGCGTTGAACAAACGCCGAACTCACGGTGGTGCGACACGTGCCGATGATGCACAATGAGGGACGCGGACGCCGACTTGGGACGTACGAGGCCGTAGGGGAAGACGAGCCTCGGTACAGATCCAGGAGGTCCGGTGACCGCACGTGGCGTCTTCTACGTCCACTCCGCGCCGCCTGCGCTGAGCCCGCACATCGAGTGGGCCGCCGCAGGTGTTCTCGGTGTGCCCGTTTCCCTTGATTGGGCTGATCAGGCGGCCGCGCCGGGAACGCTGCGCGCCGAGTTGCATTGGGAGGGCAGCCCCGGCACCGCCGCGGGCATCACCTCGGCGCTGCGAAATTGGAAGTTGGTGCGTTTCGAGGCCACGGAGGACCCCACACCCGGCAGCGACGGCGTCCGCTTCAGCTTCACCCCGTCCCTGGGGGTGTTCACCGGCGTCATCGGGGCCAGCGGCGACATCATGATCCCCGAGGACCGGCTCCGCTCCGTCATGGCCAACGCCGCCGTCGGCAAGATCACCCTGGAGAACGAGCTGGAGCGTCTCCTCGGCACCCCCTGGGACAACGAACTGGAGCCGTTCCGCCGCGCCGGGGACGGCGCCCCCGTCCGCTGGCTGCACGCGGCGGTTTAGTTTTGCAGTTCCCTTGGCGTCGGGCCCTAGCGGGCCCTTCCTTCGGCGGGAACTGCGGTGCGATCGCTGCATCGCTCCGAACTCGCCTTGCGGCTCGCTGCGCGATCAGGTTTCTTGCTTCGCTCGAAACCTGCCTTCGGACGCGATCGCGATGGTTTTGGTTGTTGCGTGGTTGGGGTGGGGCCGGGGTCTGTGCTGTAGGGGGTGCTGGGAGGCCGACCTGGGGAGGGTTCCTGACACGATGCGCTTGCTTGTGGCGGCGACGTCTCCAGGTGCATCGCTCTAACGTCGGGTGGCCCGGCGACGTGGTGGTCGCCGGGCCGTTGTTGCGTTAAGGGGCTTCGGTTGTCGCGCGCTCGCGGGTCAGAGGGCGCGTTGGAAGGCCACTGACACGTTGTGGCCGCCGAAACCGAAGGAGTTGTTGAGCGCTGCGGCGGGGCCGCCAGGGATCTTGCGGGGCTCGTCGCGGACGATGTCCAGGTCGGCCTCGTCGTCGAGGTCCTCCAGGTTGGCGACGAACGGGATGAGCCCCTCCTTCAGCGCGAGGACCGTGAAGAGCGACTCCAGCGCGCCGGCGCCGCCGAGCAGGTGCCCGGTCATCGACTTCGTGGCGGTGACGGCGACCTGGGCGGCGGCCTCCTCGCCGAGGCCGGCCTTGATCGAGGCGAGTTCGGCGACGTCGCCGGCCGGCGTCGAGGTGGCGTGTGCGTTGATGTGGATGATGTCGGCGGCCTCCAGGCCGGCGTCCTTGAGGGCGCGCTGCATCGCCTTGGCCTGCCCGGAACCGCTCGGGTCGGGCAGCACGATGTCGTAGGCGTCGCCGGAGTAGCCGCAGCCGGCCGCGATGCCGTTGATCTGCGCGCCGCGGGCGCGGGCGTGCTCCTCCGACTCCAGGATCAGGACGGCGGCGCCCTCGCCGAGCACGAACCCGTCGCGGTTCTTGTCGTAGGGGCGGGACGCGCGCTCCGGCTCTTCGTTGCGCGTCGACATCGCCCGCATGGCGCCGAACGAGGCCATCTGGAGCGGGTGGATGCAGGACTCGGTGCCGCCGCAGATCACCACGTCGGCGCGGCCCGCGCGGATCATGTCGATGGCGTAGCCGACGGCCTCGCCGCTGGACGCGCAGGCGCTGACCAGGGCGTGCGAGCCGGCCATCGCGCCGAACTCGATGCCGACGTGCCCGGACGCGCCGTTCGGCATCAGCATCGGGACGGTGAAGGGCGAGACCCGCGACCAGCCCTTCTCCCGGTAGACGTCGTAGCTGTTGAGCGCGGTGTGCAGGCCCCCGATGCCGCTGGAGAACACGACGCCGAGACGCTCACCGTCCACGGCGAAGCCGCCCTCGACGCCGGACTGCTCCTCCGGCTTCTTGGTCTTGCGCGAGGCGGGCGGGGCGAACCCCGCGTCGGTCCACGCCTCGCGTGCGGCGATCAGCGCGATCGACTGGTTGCGGTCGAGCCGGCGCAGCGCCTGCTTCGGCATGACCTCGGACGGGTCGACCTTCAGCGTCGCGGCGAACCGGACGGGCAGGTTCTCGACCCCCTCCCAGTCCAGTTTGCGGACCCCGGACTCGCCGGCGAGCAGGGCGGACCAGGTCGACGGCACGTCTCCGCCGAGCGGGGTCGTTGCACCGAGACCCGTCACGACGACTCTGGTCTGGCTCTTGCTCATAGCAGGTGCTCCTTGCGGACTGTGGGGGAAGGGCCCGGCGCGGGGGCCCCCCGGGGCCGGCCGGGGGGGGGGGGCGGGCCCCGCGGCGCCGTGCCGCCACCGCCCCCGGGCCCCGCCCCCCCCGCCGCCCGCCCCCCCCCCCCCCGCCCCCGCGGCGCCGGGCTCCCCCCGGCCCCCCCACGCCTCGATGTGCTCGGCCAGCC